>JANTFM010000126.1 GCA_024763475.1 Acidobacteriota bacterium
GACCTTCGCTTCAAACTTGATGACGTCCTTGTCCGCCGGGATGTCGGCAGCCCAGGCCCAGATACTCGCAAGCGCGATCAGTGAAACCAGGACCAGTACCTTCTTCATTTCTTTGCCTCCGTGGGGTCGTCCCGTTCTTGTGCCCTTCCTCTTATCCTGGCCGTCTCGCCCGGCCGTCCGGCCCCTTCCGGGGCCAGCTTCAGTCTCTCATGGTTTTCGGGGCGACGCCCAGAGCTCTGCTGCACCAACACCCGATTCACAGGGAAACTGACCTTTCTTGCTAAGAGCATAAACCGCGCCGTTTGCCCTAGCAAGTAAGTTATTGACACGGATCGAAGGCCTTGTTATATTCCGTCCCCTCAACCCTGACTAACAGATAAGGCACGGCACGCAAATGGTTCCATATTGTTTCGGAAACCGTTGATCTCTCCGCCAGGAGGGACCAGTTGGGTTCCCAAGTACAGTCGTCGTCTCACCGCCCAGCGCTCGACTCCGCGCTGACAGCAGGTGCATCCCGAATGTCGCAGGACGGCATTTGGGAGTTGTCCCCGCTCTTCATCACTCAATCCCACACTTCTACTGCGAACTCCGCCTTTCGCGGGGAGCGCTCCGGCCTGTGCGAGGGCCGGCTGACTAAGGTGCACTGAGGCACCGAGGAGGATTTATCTCATGCGGCGATGGATGCTTGTCGCGCTCCTGACCATCGGGGTGATCGCCCTGTGGTCGATGGGGCCACCAACGAGAGCTGGTGACGTCCCTGGTGAATCCTGCATGGACTGCCACGAAGAGGCATTCATTGCGGATTTCCCCAACACGTCACACGGTCGACTGGCCGACGGCGGGTGGTTCGGTGCGGCCCAGGCTTGCGCCAGCTGCCACGGCCCCGTCGAACAGCACATGGAAGAGTCGGATCCCGCGTTGATCCGCAGCTTCCCTGGCGAGCCGGCTGCGGACTCCAAGCTTTGTCTCTCCTGTCATAGCTCCGCATCCCACATGGGTGCGTGGGCCGCTGGCGAGCACGCGATGGCCGGTGTCTCCTGCCTCGATTGCCACAGCATCCACGGCGGCGGCGAGTTCGAGAACCGCGTTCGTGAAGACGCGCTGGGCAAGCACGCGAGAGGTGTTTCTCCTCGCACCTGCTTCCGCTGCCACGAGAACGTCCGGTCCGAGATGCGCCTGCCATCTCATCACCCGGTTGCTGAGGGCGAGATGACCTGCGTGGACTGCCACGATCCCCACGGCGCGAACCCGGGCCTGCTCAAGACCGCGCTGCGCACCAACGATCTCTGTTTTGAATGCCACGCATCCAAGCAGGGTCCATTCATCTTCCAGCACGATCCCGTGGAAGAAGACTGCATGATCTGTCACCGGCCCCACGGCGCGGTTGCAGACAACCTGCTCGCACAGACCGAACCCTTCCTGTGCCTCCAGTGCCACGAAGGCCACTTCCACGCGGGCGTCAACAGCCCCGAGGGTGACCACACGATTCGCGGTGTCACCTACGCCAACCCGAACGGCGCGCAGAGCAGCAAGTTTTCGATGTTGACCAAGTGCTCCCAGTGCCACGCCTCTGTCCACGGGTCCGACAATCCCAGCCAGTCGGTCACGAGTCAGGGCGAGTCTCTCACCCGCTAGACGCGAGAAAGGAAAAGCCATGAGAAAGAGCATCATCGCGCTCCTGGCCATCGCCCTGCTCGCCATTCCAGCCACAATGGCCGGAGACGAAGTTACGGGTGAAACCGCCATGGGCGCACAGCGTTCACACATCAGCGACAGTGCAAACCGCGCCGCCGAGTACCAGTCGGAACGGGACGGATTCGCGCTGTCGACCTGGTGGGACATGAACCTCGAAGGTGGTGAGCAGATCCAGCTGGATTTCAGCATGCTCAACAGCAATGAACAAGAAGGATATCTGCGTTACAACAACGGCAAGTCCTGGACGATCGAGGCCACTCTCCGGCGTTTCGACCACAACCTGCCTCACGATCCCCTGAGCAACCTCGAAGCGACCGATGAAGGTGGAAAGGCCACCTTCTATACGGATGAGGATCCCAACGCACACTACGGGATCCGGGTCAACGAGAGTGTTGCCACCTTGAAGTACCGTCCTCACGACGCACAGGCGTGGGAACTCGCCATCGTTGGCAAGCGTCTGCGGCGGAGCGGTACCCGGCAGCACACCAGCGTAGGCCACTGCGAGAACTGCCACATCGTCGGTCAGACGCGTACCGTCAACGAGACGACCGATACGGTAAAGTTCCTCGCAAGCTACGAAAAACCAAGCCACGGAGTGTCCTACGAAGCGAGTTTCCGTGACTTCAACAGCGACGCGGATTCATTGAGTCGCTACTACCAGTACGCGCGGCATCCTGGCAAGCCCATTGCCTCGGGCGACCTCTTCCGGAATCGCGTCCAGTTCGATGACTCGATCCTGCCGGTCGGCGTCATCCCTGAGAGTAAGTCCCTCACGCAAACCTTCCGGGGCTACTACTCGAAGGACAACAACCATGTGGACGGCGCCGTAGCCTTCGCTCAGAACGAGAGCCAGGCAAACGGTCTCAGGGCGAAGCACTCCTCGGCAAGGGTGCGTTGGCTGCACACCTTCGACGATACGCTCGCCCTGGCAATCCACGGGCGCTACACCTCGCTTTCCAGCGACGACTACTTCATAGATGTCAACGACTCTCTGCGCGCCACCCAGGGCCCGCAAGCTGGTCAGAGCTACTACGACATCTATCTCGACGCACCCGGCGACTTCCTGCGTCAATCCGCTTTCGATCGCAAGACAAGCTCGGCGCAGGCCGACCTGACCTATCGTTACGGTGCCAAGAAGAGGCAGCGGATCAAGGGTAGCCTGATCGCCAAGCAGACAGACCGCGATGAGTTCATGGAGACCAAGGAGTTCAAGCTCCGGGCCCTCTTCAGTGGGCGGATGGGTGATAAGAGCCGCTATCGCTTCTCGGCGGAACTTCTGTCAGCTACGGATCCCTTCGCCAACATCCGGGGCGGCTTCCGCGAGCCCAGGAGCGCGGGCCACGATCCCTCGGGCAACCCCTTCTCCGATCTGCAGTACTACGACATGTACGCTACACGGATCGCGGATCTCACCAACCAGCCGACCTCCGGCATCACGGCCAAGGCCTACTTCACGACCGCCAAGACCGCAAACTCGGCATTGACCTTCACCGGCAGTTATGTCGATCAGAAGAACGACGAAACCAACGTCTACGACTGGGAGAAGACGGCCTGGAATCTCGGCATGTCCGTCTGGTGGGCGCCGAGCGATCGTCTCTTCGCCACGGCGAGCTACACGGTGATGGACAACGATGTGTGGACGGGGGTGAGCGTACCCGTCCTCGATGGGTGAGCAGGCGGCCTCACTTCCGGCCAGTTTGGCCGGGACCAAAGCGCTGTCGCCTACAACATCACAAACCACGTCCTCACCGGTGAACTCAGTTCTCCGCTCGGTGAGCACACCACCGCTTTCCTCGGTGCCGAGTTCTCGAGCTTCCACGGCGGAATGGCCGCCTGGAACGACTTCGTCACGCTCTTCAACGGGACCCTTCCATCGGTCAGCAACCTCGATTGGAGCCCCGTGGACGAGATGTCCGACGTTTCCGCCACACGAATCGGCGCGAGCGCCGGCATCCGCTATCGCTCAGAGGAAGGCTACGGACTCGAGATCAGCGCCTCCCTGGTCGACTACAACGACAACGATCCCATCCTCGAGGATGAGACCGGTAGTTTCAACCGCTTCACGGTGTTGGCCTCGAAGGCGTTCTAAGCGAGGTCTTTCGCTGGCCGTCACGAGAGGGCGCCTCACGGCGCCCTCTTTTTTTAGGCGTAGGAATGCAGCCCAACGATCACGAAGTTCACCGCGATCCAATTGAAGAGCATCACCGCGAAACCGATGACCGCGAGCAGCGCCGTCCAGAATGCCTTGTCGCGAACCTTGTGGCGAATGTGCAAGAGCACGAGGAAGACCAGCCAGGTATTGAGGGCAAAGACCTCCTTGGGATCCCAACCCCAGGGGCGCCCCCAGGAGACATCCGCCCAGACGGCCCCAAGGACGGTACCCGTCCACAGAGCGATGAAGGCCAGTTCGAGGAAGACCATCGTCGCTCCATCAAGGGTCTTGGCCAGCGTCTGCTGTCCCGGCCCATCTCCTCTCATCCCGCCGAGGATCACGGAACTCGCGCCTCCGCTCACACGGGACGATGCGTTCCATTGGCCACCAAAACGGCCGGGCATCACCTTTCCGAAGAAGCGGCCGAGAAGATAGCCGCCGCCGGTGAACGCCGCGAACGCGATCAGCGCGTACGAGGCGATCGTCACGTTCACGTGGATGTAGAGCCAGATCGTCCGATCGAGAACCGGCATAACGGTCGTGATGTCGCTGTTGAGCTGTACTGTCATGAAGTTGCCGAACATCATCGCGAACATCGCATAGCTCGCCGCGCAAAGAGCTGACACGAAGCGCAAGCGGCTGTTCCGGAGCAGGAACTCCATCACGATGGCGAAGACCCCGCCAAACCAGGCCGAAGCGATGATGGCTTCGAACATGTTGGCATTGGGAATACGACCCGCGAGCCACCACCTCAGGATCAGCGAGAAGGTGTGCACCAGGAACGCCACGCCGAAGAGACTCAGCCCCGCCCAACCCGCCCAGCGCGAGCCGTAGACGAACGCCATCAGCAGGAAAGGCAAGGCGAAGAAGTAGATCAACCAGCCCGCCGTCAGCTTGTTGTGCTTGTAGTACCAGTGCTCCCACGCCAGGCGCGAGGCCTCAGGATAGAGCGCAGGTTCCACCTCCGCGAAGGCCTTTGCAAGTCCGCTTAGAGCCTGACTGGCCTCCTCTGGGCGCTGAAAACGCCAGGCCTTCTCGAGGGCAGCCCACATCGTTCGCAGCGCGGCTTCCTGACCGTCACCGAGACCCGGGATCCCGCCAACCTGCATTCCCGAGTGGTTGTGATCGTGGGGCGCGGCAGGCTTCGCAAGGACCTCGTCGAGGGAGTGCCAGGGAGCCCCGTCACGTCCGCCCGGAGGAGGAATGACCAAGAGCATGCTGCGCAACACCCGGGGATCGGCGAGAGTTCGTGCACGGCGCAGGTCCTGCACGGCCTTCCCGCTGCGGCGCAAGTCCCGTTCCAGCTCGCCGAGGACAGACCTCACCACCGGAGTCTCGAGGAACTGCATCGACACGTTCCCACCTTGCGCGATACGGTCCAGCTCCTCTTCCGCAACCGTCCCCGTGCGGTCCCCTGGCGGAACGAGCGAGCGCACCCCCTGGACCAGGCGCTGCCTGAGAGCCTTGTTCTTGATGCGAATGATCCTCGCGCCCGCGTAATGCTCCGGGACCATCAACATATCCAGGTAGAGCAGCGACGGGTCGATAGCTCCGACGAGACGCGAGTTGACGTACTTGAGTTTCTCCCGTGCGAGCGAATCGAAGGTCTTCACCCGCCCCTGATCCTGCACGGCCAACTGACGGAAGGTCTCGAGTTCGACCCGCTCCGCAAAATCTGAACCCACCGAGAGCTGAAACTCCTCGGACGCCGTGGCACCCGGGAGAAAGACAAGCGCGACCAGTGCACAGAGCACGGCTCTCGCCACACGGGAGTTTTTCTGCCTGCTCATGCTGCACCTCCCGCTGCCGTGCCAGATTTTCGGCCCTTGCGCCTCAGTAGCCTGGGCTTGACGTAGAAGGCCCAGATCGAGCCAAGAATCACCAGGATGCTTCCCAGCAACATGATGCCGACACCGTGGCGATTCCCGACACCAAGGCCGGTGTAGTTCAGGCCTGCGTAGCCACGTTGGGGAGACGGCGGATCCCATGTGCTCTGGAAGTACCACCAGCCATCCCGCTCGCTGGGCTGATTGCTGCGCAGCTCCTGGGCCTCACCCCAATGACCGTCTTCCTCGAAGCGGATCATCGAGATGTAGTCCCGCTCACGCGTGCCCCCGGGGTAGGTCTCGAGCTGGAACGAGTCGAGCGCCACGCGCGTGGGAAGGACGACGGCCTCGCGGGAGTAGAGCAGTTCGAGCTGCCGCCCATCGGCCAGACGCAAGCGGCCTGGAAAGAACCCTGCGCGGCTCGAATGGGGGTAGTGGCTGTACTCGAGCCAGGTACTTTCGGCCTGGCCACCGGAGTGCGCATCGACCTGGATCATCGAGTAGGCGCTCCCTGCCTGCAGGTCGCGCTCGCGGCGG
Source organism: Acidobacteriota bacterium (assembly GCA_024763475.1). Taxonomy (GTDB): domain Bacteria; phylum Acidobacteriota; class Polarisedimenticolia; order J045; family J045; genus JANTFM01. Next base: position 6,211 of record JANTFM010000126.1, read on the forward strand.
GCGATCACCGTTGGCGTGCGGATCAGCTGGGCTGTCTCCGAGACCTCGTGGACTGTGACCTGCATCTGGCCATCAAAAAATGCGACGCTCGTCCCGGGCTCAGCGGGATGGGACTCCACGCTTCCATCTTCGCCGACGAGAAGGGCGTGGGTCCCGGCAGGGCCACTAACGAGGACCAATCCCGTCTCTCGCACACCCTTGAGCTCGATCCGAATCCCGTCGTCCACGAGTCTCCCGGCCATCTGGCCATCGTCTCTCATGTCCTGGGAAAGCTCGACCTGGGGAGCCACGACCGCGCGATGGAAGCTCTTTCCAGCAGAAACAACCCGCACGACGGCCATCTGCGCGCGTTGACCGGTCTTTGCCAGAGTCCAGTGGGGATAGACCTCCTTCAGCTCGAGAGAATAGGACGTTCCTTTGATCGGGATCTCGTGGCCTGCCGCGCGCGTCAGCGGGATCTCCTCCACGATATCTCTCGACGGGATCGTAACGACGAGGCGCGGCCGACCCTCGGACTGCAAGGCAGCCAGTCCTGCGGCACTCTCAACCCACTTGAAGCTGACCCCGAGGGCGCCGCCAAGCTCCAGGCGATTCTTTTCCGGGTCGTTGGCGAGGAGTGCATCGCTCAGCTCAGCCGTTCCCATGCGTACGGAAAAACTGAGCCAGGGGTTGAACTCGCTTCCTCCGGGCGCCCAATGCTGCCGCTGCGTGGCGAAAGGCAGGAAACCGGTAACCCGCAGAGCAAGGTCCTTCGGCAGGAGCTCCGTATCCCCATCGGGCTCGAGCTTCAGATTGAGTGCGCCGATGCGCAGGTCGAGGTCTTCCCCATCGAGGAAGACGTCGCCAGGTCTCATCGCGAACTCGTGATAGCGAGGGAGACCACGGATCGGCAACTCGGTCCACTTCTGCGAGCCAGAAAGCCGCGCGTAGAGTGCTGGACGATCATTGAGATAGAGGGTTTGGGTCGCGGCGTACTCGAGGCTCACGCTGACCTTCTCATCAACGAGGGGCTTGCCGGTGAGTTTGACGGCCCGCCCCTGGCCTGGCAGCACATCCTCGGTGTACTCCGGATAGCCGACCAGGAGCTGACGGATGAAGCGGTGACTCCGGCCGTCGTTTTCCAGGGGCTCGAAAAGCAGCTGTATGGCGTAGCTTGTCTTGCCCGCATCGCCAGCGCTCAGGAGTTCATACTCCGGGTTGAGCGTCCCGACGCTGACCTGGAAGGCCCGGCCATCACCCCGCGCCACAACCCGCTCTCCGGGACGAACGACCATGCGGACAGGCTCGCCGTTCCCGACCCGGATGACCGCAGCCCGGCGGTAGACGACCATATCGCCTTCCTGCTTGAGCGAATAGTAGACCACGGAAGCGAAGACGAGGATCAGGATGCCCGCATGGACCATATAGACCCCGAGCTTCGGCAGGCTGAAAGGAATCTTGCGCAGGGTGGCGATCGTGACAGACAGGGAGAAGAGAGCGAGGATGACGAGGAAGGGCCACCAGGCGAACCACTCCATCTCGGTTTTCTCGAGAGCCATCCGGGGCAACCAGTTCAGCAGCGGCTGGGTTCCCGCGGAGCCCAGCCAGCAGTAGATCAGCAGGGCGAGCATTGTCGCGGATCCAAACCAGAGACCGCCCACCGCGTCAACGACCGTGAGCAGCAGTCCCTTCCTCTTGCGTTGCCGGTCTTGTGTCATCACCCATCCTAGGATCGGGCCCGGGCGGACCCGTGTTTCACCCGGCTCGACGGGCGAAGCAGAACCCTCCGTCCGGACTCAAGTCGCGGGAAAACTCAGCCGAATAACTGGGATGCTAGCAGCGTTTTGTCGGGCTGTCTAAGATCGGTCTTTGAGGTGAAATTCGTGCGCTTTCGCCCGTAATCGCCCGTCTGGAGCCGAATTTCGGGCACTTGGCGGGAACTTCTCTGCGAGATTCGGCGAGAGTCTCCAATTCCAGTTATGAACTGACACGTTCTGACTGTAGATTCGTCTGCCACAACTCGTTTCACGGGAGATACACACGATGGAAAGGGACACCCGCAAGAACCCCGGCCTCTTGAAACTGGATCTCTATTGCCGCGGCGCACTCATCGACGACTCCATGCGGGTCAACGATGACGGTGGGCGCCCCATCCTCCGGACCCGCGCCGGGCTGGGATCCGGCCTCGAAGTCATCCTGCCGGACAACCTGTGGACCAATATCCCTGTCGAGGAGGACTTCACCAAGGCCTCCCCATACGTCGTGCGCCGTCGGGACAACGGTGAACTCTGGATCGACGAGGGGCAGGAGCCGATCGCACCAATCCAACTCGCGCCTCGCCCCGGCTGGTACGATCACACGACCTCTTCGGGAAAGAAGATGACCGCCATCGGGACGCTCCAAGGCACCTACCTCGGCGTCTATCCCTCTCGCGTCTGCGAGTACTGGACCGAAGACAGCCCGACCAACTGCAAGTTCTGCTCGGTCGGCCTGAACCTCGGGGCGGACGACGCCGAGGAGAAGCGCGTCTCGGAGGTCGTCGAGGTCGCCGTCGCCGCTCGCGATGGATCGGACATCACCTACATCGACTTCAACACGGGCCACTACAAGGGCGAGACCTTCCTCGACATCCTGGAGCCCTATATTCGCGCCGTGAAGGACGCCACGGGGTGCATGATCGGGGTCCAGACGCCGCCTCACGCGGACTTGGAGCGTTACAAGAAGCTCAAGGAGATGGGCGTGAACCGCGTCTCGTTCTGCTTTGAACTCTACGACCCGGTGCAATTCAAGGAGGTCTGCCCCGGCAAGGACCGCCAGTACGGGCTCCAGCGTTACCTCGACGCCGTGGAGTACAACGCGACGCTGGGGAAGACGAGCAAGAAGACTTTCGACCCCTGGGTCAGCAACGGCGAGATCATCGCCGGACTCGAGGCCCCGGAGTGGTCGATCAAGGCGATCGACTGGATCACCTCCGTCGGCGCCATCCCGACCGTGTGTCTCTTCCGTCCCCTCAAGGATACGGACTACGAGGACCAGGCGGTGCCGAAGACCGAAGACATGATCGACGTCTTCGCCGCGCAGTACGAGTGCTGCATGCGGGAGGGCCTCCCGATCAACGTCGCGCCCAATGTGAACGTGTCGCTGGTCATGCTCCCCTGGGAATGCCGCTGGCTCGTCTCGAAGAGCCGCCGCCGCCGCTACCTGCTCAAGGAGACCAAGATGGCGGCGATGAAGAAGGTCTTTGCCGCGCAGTTCTACGCGAAGCTCCGCGAGCATGACCAGCGGCGGGCCAAGGCTGCTGGAGCCTAGCGTCCCGTCAGACAGACTCGCAGAGGTCTCGCCGGCCCGCGACACCTCTGCCGGCGTTGGGCCATCTCCGGCGACCGCCGGTATGCCGTCATCGGCCCGCCTTGCCAGGACCGCCGATGGCGCGCCGAGACACGCAACGGACGTCCTTGACGGGACACTCGCTTCTCCGGCTGAAAGAGAGGCTGCGGACGGAGAAACACGACCCCCACCCCCCTCCGGTGTGCCGTTGAAGCCTCTGTTTGGCCACGCCGCGCATCAATGCTACGGTTCCATTCCGCGAAAACCTCTTTCGTACTCCCGGAGACACCCGATGCCTGAAAGCTATGCTTTTCCCCCTTCGTCCGCCGAGAAGCTCGAGACCCTCGTCGACTACCAGGACCACGCCATCGTCAGCAAGACGCTGCGCAAGGCTGCCAACGGCAACCTGACGGTCTTCGCCTTTGACGCGGGCCAGGAGCTCAGCGAGCACAGCGCTCCCTTCGACGCCTACGTGCAGGTTCTCGATGGCAACGTAGAACTCGTCATCGGTGGCGAGAGCGTGCCGGCAAGCACCGGTCAACTCGTTCTCATGCCTGCGGACATCCCGCACGCTGTCAAGGCGAACGAGCGCTTCAAGATGCTCCTCTTCATGTTCAAAGGCTAGATCGAGCCAGCCATGAACAGCGCTGAGTTCCTCAACCCCTATTCGAGAATGATCACTATCGAGCTCCTCGGGCGAGCGGTGGAGATTCCGGAGAACAACACCCTCCTGCGCTGCTTCCAGTACCTCTGCCCCGAAACGATCCCCTACGGCCGCTTCTGCTGGAACAACGAGTGCGGAAGCAGCCGCTTCGATTACCTGCTACCGGGTGATTCCGAGTCGCATAGGGCGCGGGCCTGCGTGTTCATCGACATCGTGGAGGGTAT
>JANTFM010000127.1 GCA_024763475.1 Acidobacteriota bacterium
CATGGATCGCCCTCGAGAACGCCGAAGAGGCGCAACACGCCTTCGGCGGCGTCCACCCGGCTCTCCCCTCCGCACGCGGACAAGAGCGACAGCATCATCGCCCGGGTCAGCGGAATCAGCGCGAGATAGACCGCGAGGCCTCCCCCGAGAAAGAGCACACCCTCGAACAGCAGCAGCCAGCACCACCCGGGATCGAGTGGATCGACCCCGGCCCACGCACCCAACCCGTCGATCGCTGCTGACAGGGAAAGCGCACCATAAGCGCCCCACAGGTGACAGGCCAGGAGGGCCGCCCGGTAGCGGGCGACCTGCTCGAGAGTCACGGCTCGCATCTCGGCCTCCCCTCCCGGCCCTCGCGCGCCATTACCATTGCAGGGACATCTCGTCCTTGCCGGACGTCTTTTCGCAGACCTTGAGGCACTCGCGTTCCTTTCGCGTCACGAGGGCCTTGCACGCCGCCTGCGCCGCCGCACCGATGACCGTGCCCGCGATGGAACAGGTGAGCGGACTGATCGATCCGCCTGCCAGGAAACATCCTCCGATCGTCGCGAGAGGCCGCACCAAGACGCCACAACCCCAGTTGCGGATGGTCTCTGCCATCTCCTCGCAGCAGTTGTCGCATGCCTCCTGTTCCTTCTGCTTCTCGCAACCCCAAACCAGCATTCGCGACAACCACGCGTCATGCACCGAGTCATCCCCACTGAGCTGTCCATAGTGGACGATCTCGGCGACCATCTCCGCGACCTCGATATCCTCTGTCTGCTCGATCCACCGGAGAAGGGCCCAGCGCCAGGCTTGTATCGCCGCCATGCGCTCGCGCTCCGGAAGTCCATCGATCCTCTGCTCCTCCTCGACCAGGGTCTGATCCGCCAGGCTCGAGATGCTCGCGGCAACCAGATGAACGCCGAGAGCATCCCGCGACCAGAGTGTTGTGACCGAGACCACGCTCCCGAGCGTGCCGCTCTGCTGCGACCACTCTTCGAGAAGGCTTGGCGAAGATCCGAGTCCTCCCTCGTGCGCCGAAGACAGCTCCGCGAAGTCGGGATCCGTCATCAGCGGGGAGAAGGTTGCGACGACCAGCCCTCTCGCCGCTGCGGGGTAGACCATGACCCTATCGCCCCATTCCTCGGGGAGCTCCCTCATGGCAAGACCGAGAAGCTCCTCGCTCCCATTGGCCGTGGCGCTCTCCGCCGCCGCCGTGTCCTGCGCTGCCGTGGCGCTCTCCGCCGCCGCCGTGCCCTGCGCTGCCGTGGCGCTCTCTGCTGCCCCATGGGACAGGTCACCACCCGCCAGGATCGGGACCACACCCGCCAGCGCGATGGCGGCTCCCAGTGCCCAGACCCTCACATTCCCCACCCGAGACCGCTTCGCCGTGTTCCGCATCCTTCTTCCTCCCGAGAAAGGCGGCCGACGTCGTCTCTGCGAATCAGATCTGCTGTTGGCGGCGGCCGCATCCGCACAAGAAGTACACGGCCACGCGTCCCCGCGATACGCCAAGGCGGGCGCGGCGTTGCTGGAGCGGGATTGACTCTTTCAGGAAGCTCGTGCTCGAGGCTATCAGAAACCCACCATGCTCGCGCCGCAGTCAACGTGGATCGTCTCACCGGTCACGCCGGCACCGAGATCGGACACCAGGTAGACCGCCGTGCCACCGACATCCGAGCCGGTGACATTGCGCGCCAGCGGACTGCGCCGGGCATCGTGGCTCAGAAGCGACTTGAAGCCCTTGATCGCGGCCGCGGCGAGGGTCTTGAGCGGTCCACCGGAGATCGAGTTGACGCGGATGTTGTCTTCACCCATGTCGTTGGCCAGGTAGCGGGTCGAGGCCTCGAGGGCAGCCTTTGCGACCCCCATGACGTTGTAGCCGGGGATCGCGCGCTCCGCACCCAGGTAGCTCATCGAGAGGATGGAACCACCGCCGGACTCCTTCATCATCGGCCGGGCGCGCTCAGCCATGGTGACGAGGGAGTAGACCGAGATATCCATCGCCTGCATGAAGACGTTCCGCGGCGTCCCCGGAAAGGCACCCGGTTGCAGCCAGGACTTGTCCGCATAGGCGATCGAGTGGATCAGGAAGTCGAGGCGATCGTGATCCCGCGCATAGGCATCGAAGATGCGGAAGAGATCCTCATCATTCGAACAGTCGCAGGGATGGACCCACTCCTCTCGCAATTTGAGGTTCTCGATCGCCAACCGTGCGCGCGCACGCATCTTGTCGCCGGGGAGCACGCCAAAGGCGCAATCCGCCCCGTGATCGATCAGGGACTTCGAGATGTGCCAGGCGTAGGAGCGCTCGTTCGCCACGCCAAAAACCAGCCCCTGCTTACCCTGAAGTAAGTCCATCGTTCCACCCTCATTTATCTGAATTCGCGAGAAGCCTGGTCCGCATGACACGGCCAGTCGATCCCTGACGCTACTCGATGAGACTAGGGGGCGCAAATCAGCCGGGAACGACGGAACGAAGGAGCGGGGCACCCGAAGATGCCCCGCTCCCAGGTCCACAAAGCCTCTTCCGGCTAGAAAAGGCGGGCAGGAAAACGGCCTTCCTCGCGAAGAAGCTCCGCGATCTGATCGTCGAAGCCATCACGCGGCGTGTCGATCGTGTCGAGTTCCTGATGCACGCGACGAGCCGACTCCTCGATGAAGCGCCTGCTGAGCAGAATCTCGTTGGCCGCCCTCTCGGGCCCGACCGCAGCCACCTTGGAGGAGACGCGGGAGAGCGTCGCCATCATCGCGTAGTTCTGCATCATCGCGTCCGCCAGCCGCCGCAGCGTGTACTGCTTGGAGAGGATGCGGCGCCGGTACTTGCGCAGCACCTCGACGGTCTTCTCTTCGAAGGCTCGAAGGGCACCCGCGAAGAGCTGGCCTTCGACGGCGAGCAGCTCGGGAACGAAGGACGGGACCTCCACGGCCTGGAGACCGTCCTCGCTTCCGAGCAGCGCCTTCATGCCTTCGGCGCCCAGGCCTTCCTTCTCCGCCTTGATGATCTCGCTGACACGACGCGCCGGCACCTTGAGGGCCTCGAGAGTGCACGCAAGACGCAGGATCTCGTTGGTTCCCTCGAAGATCAGGTTGATCCGGCTGTCGCGCAGGAAGCGCTCGTAGGGATACTCCTTCATGTAGCCGATGCCGCCAACGACCTGGACCGCGTCATTGACGTTGCTCCAGAGGGCCTCACTGCCAAACACCTTGCAGTAACCCGCCTCGACGGGCAGCTCCAACTGGTGGGTATCCATCAGCAGCGAGGTCATGTAGACCATCGACTCAGAGGCGTAGATGAGCGAGGACATGCGGCCGAACTTCTCCCGCACCATGCCGAAATCGAGGATCGGTTTCTTGAACTGCTTGCGTTCCCGTGCGTGCTCGATCGCGAGCTGCAGGATGCCCTTGGAACCGCCGATGCTTCCCGCACCGAGCGAGAGGCGGCCGGTATCGAGGGTCTCGAGCGCGATGTTGAAGCCGTCCCCGATCTCTCCGATGACGTTCTCCGGCTTCACCCGGACGTCCTGGAAGGCGAGCTCCGTCGTCGCGGTCCCCCGAATGCCGAGCTTATTCTCCGGCGGGCCGTTGGTGAAACCCTCCTGGCCACGCTCGACGATCAGCGCCACCGCACCTTCCTTCGGGCCGCCCTTGGCCTTGGCGAAGACGCTGAAGACCTTCGCGTAGGCGCCGTTGGTGATCCAGATCTTGTTCCCATTGAGGCGATAGACACCCTCCCCCTCGTCCCAGGTCGCCACCGTGAGCATGGACTGGGCATCGGATCCGGAACCGGGCTCGGTCAGCGCGAACGAACAGATACTCTCACCGCTCGCCACATCCGGCAGGTAGCGGGACTTCTGATCCTCGTTGCCATGCAGCATGATCGGCTTGGCACCGATGGAGAGATGCGCACCCAGGAACACGGCGAGCGAGCCGTCCGCCCGCGTGATCTCCTCGACAGTCCTGCAGTAGGAGGTCGCGCCAAAACCGGCCCCACCGTACTCCTCCGGCACCGTGGCGCCGAGCAGTCCCAGTTCGCCGAGTTGCTGACGCATTGATTCGGGAATCTCGTGGTTGCGATCGACCTCGTCAGCATCGAGATTATCTGCAGCCCATTCGCGGAAGGCCGCCACGGTCATGTCCGCGATTTCCTTGTCGTCCGGATCCTGCTGGGGATATGGGTAGTAGAGATCCTCATCGACTTTGCCGAGGAAGAGATTCCGTGTCGGGGCTACGAATTCACTCATCGTTATTCCACTCTCGCTGGGAAGTAAAGGAAACCTGTCAAAGACACGATCAAGAAGCGCGCAAGCATAGCGGAAAACCCTGCGCGATTCAGCTTGGCGAATCCTCGCCCCCATCCCCTGGGCGCTGAGGTATTCTATTATTTTGCGCCGAAAGTGACTGAGTTTGTGCAGAAAGTGACTGGGAGACCTTGATGTTCGAAACAGCGGAACTAGGGCGAAGCATCCCCAAGAGCGAATACCGGGCGAGAGTACCACTCCTCCGGGAGTCGCTGCTCGAAGCCCAGGGGCTCCTGCGCGCTGCCTCCTTTCCTGTCATCGTTCTCTTCGCGGGGGTGGACGGTGCCGGCAAGGGCGAGACCGTGAATATGCTCAATGGCTGGCTCGATCCCCGCTGGATGGTCACTCGCGCCTTCGGCGAGCGCTCCCAGGAGGAGGCCGAAAGGCCCGACTACTGGCGCTTCTGGCGGGATCTTCCGCCGAAGGGCCACATCGGGCTGATGCTCAGCGCCTGGTATTCAAAGCCGTTGCTCAGGCGGGTCTATGGGGAGCTGAACGACTCCGATTTCGAGGAGCGAATCGACGAGATTCTCGCCTTCGAGAAGACGCTCGCGGACGACCGCGCCGTCATCATCAAGTTCTGGATGCATCTCGGCAAGAAGGCGCAGGAGAAACGGCTGAAGGCCCTCGAGAAGGACCCTCATCTCAAGTGGCGCGTGAAGAAGAAAGACTGGAAACACTTCAAGCTCTACGAGTCTTTCGCCCAGACCGGGGAGCGCCTCATCACCCGCACGAGCACGGGGGATGCCCCCTGGCACATCATCGAGGGCTCGGATCACCACTACCGCAGCCTGACGGTCGGCGAGAAGCTGCTTGCGGCCATTCAGCGGGGCCTCGACCGCGAGCGGCGCCACCTTGCGCTGAATACCCCGGCCACTTCCGCAGAACCAGCCACGGAGACCCAGACGCCGGACGCCGCGATCGAGCTTGAGGCAACGGAAGGGTCGCACGTCACGGTCCTCAGCCAACTCGATCTTTCCCTGTCCCTTTCAAAGAGTGAGTACCAGGCACGGCTCACGAAATACCAGGGACGGCTCAACACCCTCCATCGCCGCGCACGAGACCGGGGCATCTCCACGGTCCTCGTCTTCGAGGGGCAGGATGCGGCGGGCAAGGGCGGCGCAATTCGCCGCATCAACGACGCCCTGGACGCCCGCAGCGTGCAGGTACTTCCGATCGCCGCGCCGACGGATGAAGAACGGGCCCACCATTACCTCTGGCGCTTCTGGCGCCACCTCTCCCGGGCCGGCCGGGTCACGATCTTCGATCGCAGCTGGTACGGACGCGTCCTCGTCGAGCGCGTGGAGGGCTTCGCCAACGAACACGAGTGGCGCCGTGCCTACGCCGAGATCAACCATTTCGAACAACAGCTCATCGATCATGGGACCGTGCTCGTCAAGTTCTGGGTCCAGATCAGCAGGGAAGAGCAGCTCGACCGCTTCCACGCGCGGGAGCAGACACCCTACAAGCGCTGGAAGCTCACCGAGGAGGACTGGCGCAACCGCAACAAGTGGGGCGAATACGAGGACGCCGTGCATGACATGGTCGAACGGACGAGCACCCGGGCAGCGCCCTGGCACCTGATCGAGGGCAATGACAAGCGCTTCGCACGGGTCAAGATCCTGAAAGTCCTCTGCGACAGCCTGGCAGACGCCTTGGCCCAGGACACGAAGAAATGATGGAAGAGGGGATGAGATGAGCGAAAACGAGAGCAGGAGCAATCCCGAGGCCAAAACGGATGACGCGCCAGAAGCCCAGGCCCCAAAACGCCAGACCAAGAAGACGCAAGCTGGAAAGACCCCAACCAGAAAGGCACAAACCAAGAAGACGCCCGCCCGCAAGACAACTCGTCGCGGCAGCGCTATCAAGTCCTCTGCTGGGCCGGAGCCACCGTCAGAGAAGAAACCCGCTCCCACCCCGGTGCGTACCCCCGCGCCACCAAAACTGCCCGGCCAAACGAAGCACAGGCGCGGCAGCTTGCGCGATCTCGACTCTCCCGACTGTTACCTGAACCGCGAGCTGACCTGGCTCAATTTCAACTTTCGCGTGCTGAGCGAAGCCGAGGACGAGCGCAATCCCCTGCTCGAACGGGTGAAGTTCCTCTCGATCGTGAACTCGAACCTCGATGAGTTCTTCATGAAGCGCATCGGCGGCCTCAAGCAGCAGGTCGGCGCCGGCGTGCACGACCTGACGATCGATGGCCGAACGCCGCAACAGCAGATCAAGCACTGCTACGAGATGATCTTCCGCCTCGAGAAACGGGCGCGAAACCTATATCGGGAGCTGCGCCCCTGCTTGCGCGAAGCCGGAGTGTGCGTGGCCGAGTATGCCGAACTCGATGAGCAGGACCAGGCTGCGCTGCGGCAGCAGTACCTCGAGAACATCTTCCCGCTGGTCACGCCCCAGGCCATGGATCCGGCCCACCCCTTTCCCTTCGTGTCGAATCTCTCGCTGAACCTGCTGGTCACGCTGCACCATCCCAAGGATCCCCAGGAACTCCTTGCGCGCGTGAAGGTACCGATGGCTGCGGGTATCAAGCGTTTTCTGCGGGTCGGCAAGGACCAGTGCCTCGTGCGCCTCGAAGACGTCATGGCCCACAACCTCGACCTGCTCTTCCCGGGCATGGAAATCGAGGCGAGCGAGCTCTTCCGCGTCACGCGAAACGCGAACACCGAGATCGACGAGGAGACCGCAGACGACCTGCTCGCGATGATCGAAACGGAACTCCGGGAACGCCAGTTCGCCCCCATCGTGAGGATGGAGGTCGCAAGCGGCATGAACCCGACTCATCGGGGCATGCTCGCCGCCGAACTCAGCCTCGACGAGGTCAGCGACGTCTTCGAGGTCGATGGCATGCTCAGCATGCGGGACCTGATGGAACTGATGGCAATCGACCGGGTCGATCTCAAGGACCCTCCCCATCACCCGATCAACAATCCCGAGCTCAGGGCGCACCTGAACATCTTCCACACGATCCGCCGCGGGGGACCCGTGCTGCTGGCCCACCCCTACGAGTCCTTCTCGACCTCGGTCGAGCGTTTCCTGCGTGAGGCCAGCCAGGATCCGAAGGTCCGTGCGATCAAGATGACGCTTTACCGGACCTCCGAGGACACCCGGGTTATCGAATACCTCATCGACGCGGCCCGCAATGGCAAGCAGGTTGCCGTAGCCGTGGAGCTTAAAGCGCGCTTCGACGAACAGGCCAACATCAAGTGGGCCGCACGCCTCGAAGCCGTCGGCATCCATGTCACCTACGGCGTGGTCGGCTTGAAGACCCATTCCAAGGTCGTCCTGGTCGTCCGGCAGGACTACAACGGGTTGCGGCGCTACGCCCACCTGGGGACGGGCAACTACCACGCGGGAACCGCCCGCATCTATTCCGACCTCGGCCTGCTGACCTGCGACGACCAGATCGGGCAGGACCTCACGGAGCTGTTCAACTACCTCACGACGGGTTACAAACCGAAGCGGAACTACTTCAAGATCCTGCCGGCGCCGAAGAACCTCAAGCAGGCGCTCCTCGACAAGATCCAGCGCGAGATCGACCAGCACTCCGGAGAAAACCCCGCACTGATCCAGTTGAAGACCAACGCCCTCGAGGACGTGGACGTCACGCGCAAGCTCTACGAGGCATCCCAGGCCGGGGTACACATCGACTTGATCATCCGTGACACCTGCCGCCTGATCCCGGGAGTTCCGGGTCTCTCGGAGAACATCCGCGTCATCAGCATCGTCGGCCGCTTCCTCGAACATACGCGAATCTTCTACTTCAAGAACTCCGGCGAGGAAGAGTACTTCATTGGCTCGGCAGACATCATGAAGCGGAATCTCGAGAGCCGCGTGGAATGCGTCGTTCCGATCGAGGACAAGACCCTGCAGGCCAAGCTACGCTTCTTCCTCGACAGCCAGCTCTCGGACAGACGCAACGCGTGGGAGATGCAGCCGGACGGATCCTATGTCCAGCTCAACGGCTCGCCGGACGCCATGGGCTGCCACCAGCTGCTGATCGAAGATGCCGAGCAACGCCACAAGGAGGCGTCGCGCCTGCGCAAGCGCAAGCCCAAGGGCATCTCCCGGCGCCAGACGAAGTCCTGAGCGTGGCAGTTGGCGCCCAAGACGAACACCTCGCCCGCTGCGCCCAGGCCGTGGATCGCCTCACGGGCGAGACGCTGCGCGATCTGCGCCGGCTGACGGAGATCAACTCCTTCACCTGGAATCGCCAAGGCGTCGATCGGAATGCCGCCCTGATCTCCGAGCTGTTTGTGGCGCTCGGCTTTGCGGCGCGGCGCGTGCCGTCGGTGGACCCGCGGCATGCCGCCCACCTCGTGCTCGAGAGGGCCGGGCGAAGGGCCGCCTCCGTGCTCCTCCTCTCACACCTCGATACGGTCTACTCGCCCGAAGAAGAGGCCGACAACGACTTCCACTGGCGGGAGGACGGGGACAGGATCTACGCACCAGGAATCGTCGATATCAAGGGTGGAACGATCCTCGTCTATTTCGCCCTGCGCGTGCTCGCGGAGCAGGTTCCGGAACTCTTCGATACCGTCGGCTGGACCGTGATGCTCAACGCGGCGGAGGAGACGGGCTCCGCTTGCTTCCCTGGCCTTCTGCAGCGCACGGTGAGCGGCGACACCCTCGCCTGCCTCGTCTTCGAGCACGGAAATCCGGGCGAGCAAGGCGCGTCGACCATCACCGTCGGCCGTCGCGGCTCGGCGCGCTTCCGCGTAGACGCCCACGGCCGCGCCGCGCACTCGGGCTCCGGCCATCACCGGGGCGCCAGCGCAGTCCATGCGCTCTCCTTGGCCGTGGCGGCGATCGAGGGCAAGACCGATCCGAGCCGACAGCTCACCTTCAACGTCGGCCTGTTCGAGGGCGGCTCCGTCGTCAACACGGTGCCCTCGAGCGCCTCCTGCCTCGTGGACCTGCGCGCAGACGATCCCGAGGTCTACGCGGAGGGCTCGGCCTGGATCCGCTCTCTTGCGGGCGAGAGCGCCGTGCGTGCGCGCAGCGACGGCTACGCTGCGAGCTGCGAGGTGACGCGGCTGCCAGGCTACCCACCGTGGCCGGAGAACCCCGCGAGCGCGCAGCTGGCGTCACTCGTTCGGGACGCCGGTGCCGACCTGGGCCAGGTCATCCACGGCGAGTATCGCCTCGGAGCCTCCGACGGCTCCCATGTCTGGGACCGGCTCCCCACGATCGACGGGCTCGGCCCGCTCGGCGGCAGCATCCACTGTGCCGTTCACGACCCTGCGAGTGGGCGGCAGCAGGAGCACCTCCTGCGCTCCTCCCTGGCCTCCCGTACGATGCTCACCATCGCCACCCTGCTGCGCCTCAGCGAGCCACGGTCTCGCGAAGGCCGCTAGTCTCGTCGGTCTTGCGGGCGCGAAGCGTGCGCACGGTGTCCCAGCTGAAGACCACCAGCGCGCACCAAATCAGCGAGAAGGCGATCAAGTGATCCCGGGTGAAGTCCTCGTGAAACACGATCACCGCGAGCAGGAACTGCAACGAGGGAGCGATGTACTGCAGGAAGCCGACGGTGGCGTAGCGGAGGCGGCGCGCGGCCTCCGCAAACCAGACGAGGGGCAGCGCGGTGACCAGGCCGCTCGCCACGAGTAGCCAGTCGGTGCGGCGATCGAGGTGAAGGAAGACCATCTCGCCGAAGAACGCATGCCAGGCAAGATAGCCGATCGCCAGGGGTGCCAGAAGGGTCGTCTCCGCGGCGAGCCCCAGCACACCGTCGGGGCGCGCGATCTTTCGCAGGAGCCCGTAGAAACCGAAGGTGAACGCCAGGAACAGCGCAACGAAGGGCGGTTGGCCGTAGCTGATACTCAACCAGAGGACACCCGCGGAGGCCAGCACCACCGCAAACCCCTGCAAGCCCCGCAGCCGTTCTCCGAGGAATACGTAGCCCAGCAAAACGTTGACCAGCGGGTTGATGAAGTAGCCGAGGCTGGCCTCGAGCACGCGCCCATTCGCCACAGCCCAGATGAAGATCAGCCAGTTCGTTGCGATCAGCAGGGTCGTCCCCTGCATCGTCAGGAAGGTCCGCTTGTCCCTGAATAGCGAGAGATACTCCCCCACCCGCCTCTTGGCCACGATGCGCCCG
>JANTFM010000128.1 GCA_024763475.1 Acidobacteriota bacterium
CGGCCACCAGGACGTCACCGGCTTCGACCTCCTCGGCGACGGCGAAGTACTCGGCAAGATCCATCGCGTTGGGATGAAGCGCTCCGGCGGCAAAGATGTTGCCGGCTTCATCGACGCGGAACACCTCGTCATCGAGTGCTCCGCCGGTCTGTCCGTCGCGGAAGATGGAGAAGCGGGCGTCCTGGTTTCCGGGTCGGTCCAGGACGAGCTGCAGATCGCTTTCGAGCGACTGCTGACCGCTCTTCGGGTCCGGCGTCCGCGCGTCGATCGCCTCGCTCAAACGGGCCTGGGATTCGTGGGAGGCGGAGTCCCGCTGGACGAACATCTGGGTTATGCCGCGGCCGCCCTCGTAGGCCTGGAGCGCGATGCCGACGACCGGCCCGTGGCCGTCCGACTTCATCGCGACGCCTGGGATCGGGCTGGGGGAGAGCGCGTCGCCCGGGAGAATGGCTCCGTAGGACCCGTCCACCTTCACCGGCACCCGGCCGGCCAGGGCGACCGGCACGAAACGTTCCTTGAAGAAGCGGTCCATGACCTCGCTCTCGATCCGCTCGTCCAGCATGGCGCGTTTCTTGGCGATCTTCGCCTCTGGCTTGAAGGCCTGCCCCGTGGCGCCGGGCTGGCTTGCTCTCTTCGCTTCGAGCGCCTCGATCTCGCGAAGCTGCTTCTGGAGCTCAGGCGTTGTGGTCCTCACCTCGTCGCGCAGTCTCGACCGGGCTGCGAGGAACTCCTGCCGTATGCCCTCTCCCCAGATCTCGCCCAGGGTGTCCGGATCGAAGGGGGCTCCGCCCAGGACGATGCCGGGGCTCGTGCTGACCACGCCGAGCACGGTCACATCGCCCGCGCCCCGGCTCGTGTGGACCGTCTCCGCGCCCTGACTCGAGATCGATACGAGATCGCCGGGCTCCAGCGGCTCGCCTGCGAGGAACGATTCGGCGATGTCGAAGTTGTAGTGTTCCGTGAGCGAGCCCGCAATATCGAGATGACCGGTCGAATTGAGCCGCGCGAGCAAGTCAGAGGAAGCACTCCCACCGCGGTACCAGCCGAACGACCACCCGGGGCTGTACATGATGGATTGGAACGCTCCGTGACCTTCCTCCGAGAACCAGCCTGGACTGAATCGAGTGCCATTGACTTGGAGATTGTGTGCAACAAAAACGTCCTCTCCGCTCTTGATCACGTCAGTGAGGACGTCGATCGGCTCGCCGAAAGAACTGAACGCCTGGTTGCTGGTCGGCGTCGAGTCGCCGACCACGAGGGATCGGCTGACGTAGGCCACGTCTCCGACTTCGAGGTCGCCCGAAACGAGCACGTCGTTCGAGGCTCCCAAGTCGCCCGACGCGGAGGGTGAACCGGTTCCGAAGCGGTTGTAAGCGACGGGATCGACACCCGTGCTGCCAACCTGCAGGGGTCCAGTGATTGCCACCTCGTCAGAGAACTCGAAGCGGGTCTTCGCGTTGGTCCATCCGAGGGTCTCGGTGCCATCGAAGGTGATGAGGTCGTCGTCTCCCGTCGAATCGGAACCGACGATCAGATCGCCCTTGAGGGTCATGGTCCCTCCATTGGAGATCTCGGCGGTGACATATTCGTCCGAGGCCCGCAGGAAGCGGGTCCGGCCGTTTCCGGGCTTCAGGTCGATCTGTCCCCCTCCGATGAGTGTGATCCCTCCATCGGACTGGCTCGTCCCGGCATTGAGAAAGAGGTCGTCGCTGTTGGCGTTTCCCGCCGAGATCTCGAGGCGGAACGCGGTGTTGCTCATTCGTGCGCCATAACCGAAGTTCAGGTCGTTGCCGTCGAGCGTGAGGTCCGAAACCGTCAGGCTCCCGCTCTTGGTCTGGGCGCTGCTCGTCGTATTGATGTAACCGGAGGGCGCGACGCCCCCGAGCATCGCCGCATCGTTGGACGAGGTGGCGTTCTGCGCATCGACCGCATCCTGGGCGTTGAGCGCGTTCAACGCGTAGCCGGAGGCGACGACGTGGATTCTGGGCGAGAGGACTTCCGGCGCGCCCGTGTCGATGGTGATCTCCACCCAGACACTGGAATAGTCCCGGAAGACCTGGCCCAGGTCGCTGTAACTACCCGGTCCTCCTCCATCACTCACGCTGCCGCCGCCCAGCTCGACGTTGAACAGCCCGTTGCTCGCTGTGACGGAGCCGGTGCCCGTGGCGCGGTGCTCATCCACCAGCACCTCCACCCCGCCTGCAGAGGCGTCGTAGAAGCGGAAGACCATGTCATAAGCGCCATCGAGCGCTTTGTCGGCCGCGTCCCGCAGGACCCCCTGGTAGTTGATCAAGGTCGGTGGATCGGCGGCCAGGGATGCCGGCACGATGAGGACGAGAACAAGTAGGATCCAGATCAAGGTTGTGGACTTCACGACACCATCCTCCATGAGCAACACACGCATGCGCTCTTCATGGGAAACAGTCGAACCCGCCGCCGATTTCTCTCACCGAGAAAAGAGAAAGTCGCATTTTCTGCGGAGGCCGGGGTATCGGCCGCTCGGATCAGGCCGCGTCTCCTGTCCCGGTCGAGAATCCTGTCCGTATTGGACCGTTTCGCCAATGTTCGTGCGCGAGTGGGGTGTCGCGGACGCTCGTTGCGCGATTCGGCGAGCCATCTCCGTAGATTCCGAGGGTGGTGCCCGGGACGAAAGCGCCGCCACAGGAGAACAGGCTTCCTCCCGGCACCCGTCACTTTCCCGAGTCCTCCCGCCCCTTGTCCCCTATATATTCATGAGAGATGGAGACACCAGGCCCAGCTCAGGCACCGCCTCAGGACGCGGAACTCTACCGGGAACTCGCCCGGAGAGTGGCCCGCTATTGTCCAGCCTGGTTGGGCGATCACCGCGACGACATCACGCAAAGTGCGTGGCTCCGGCTCCGCGCTTCCATGAAAGAAAATGAGAAAAACCAGAACCCCGGGACGTCCTTAGTAGCGAGGGTGGCGTATTGCGTGACGATCGATGAGATCCGGCGCCACCGCAGGCGGAAGGAGGTCGGCGCCGTGCCAGAGCAATGGGAAGCGCTTCCCAGCCGGGATAGTGGGCCGGAACGCCTCGCCTCGGCCAGCGACATCCGGCGCGGCATTCGAGACTGTCTCGAGGCCATGATCGAGATGCGCAGCCTGGGCGTGACGCTTCATCTCCAGGGTCACAGCGCGCCGGAGGTGGCGACGCTGATGGATTGGCCGTTAAAGAGGGCCGAGAACCTGATCTACAGGGGACTGGCCGATCTGCGAGCCTGTCTCTCACGAAAGGGGATGACGCCATGAACGGGGGCTCGGACGCCAGGCGGGAACTCGAGGCGCTGCGGGTCGCATTCGCCGCCACTGAGGAGCGCGTTGCCGGTGGCGAGTGCCCCGATCCGGAGACGATCTGGCGTGCCGTCCGGCGGGAGCTCCCGCTCGCGGAGCGCCGAGAACTCGTCCGGCATCTCCGCGTGTGCCCCTCCTGCGCCGCCGACTGGCGGATCGCCATCGAGGAGCTGCCGAAGATCACGGCGCGGCGAAGGCCGCTCGCGCTCTGGGCCACCCTGGCTGCGGCGATGATCCTCGCCGCGGTGCCGGTGCTGATGACGTGGGATTCGCATCGGCGCGGTCCGGATCCGGTCTGGCGGACTGCCCGGCCTTCCCGGATCGAGTCCTTGCTGGACGAGACGCTCGCGCTGCCGAGAGATGCTTTCGTCCTTCGGTGGAGCGCCGTGGGCGAGGATGCCCGCTACCTGGTGGAAGCGACCACGCCGGATCTGGGAGAGCTTTTCAAGGCCCGCGAGCTCAGCGAGCCGGAATGCCGGATCCCTGAGGAGAAGCTGTCCGCTATCGAGGATGGCGGAACGATCCTGTGGCGCGTGGAGGCCTACCTGCCCGATGGCCGGGAGGAGAGCTCCGGGGCGTTCGTCGCGCGAGTCTCCGGCCCGTCTGCGGCGGTAGTAGATCCTGTCACCGGGGACTAGGCGCCGTGTTGAAACCCGCCCAGCAGAAACCCGCCCAGCAGAGACTCGCCCAGCAGAGAACCGGCATGTCGAAACCTTGGTGGATGGTGATCCTGGCCGTTGCGCTCCTCGCCGGCAGCGTCTCGGGGCCGGTACTGGCCGGTGATCAGGCCGGTCCGGGGCAGGCCGGTGAACAGGCCGGTCCGGGGCAGGCGCTCGACCGCTGCGATGCGTTGCTTCGGGACGAGCCGAGCGAGACCTCGTCCTACGAGTGCTACCTGGACGTGGCCCGCCGCGGCAACGCATACCGTCAGGCCGCGGAGAGACTTCGTGCGCAGATCAGCTTCCGGCCGGAGTTCGTCCAGGGATACTACTTTCTCGGGAAGATCCTGCGCGGGATTGGCGACGTGGAGAGTGTCACCGCGTTCGAGACGTCGGCGGCACTCGCTCGTGCTGCGGGAAACCACCAGGGAGAGATCTGGAGTCTGATGGGGCAGGCCTACACCTTGGGGACCCTCGGTCGCCGGAGTGAGGCGGACCCCGTGCTCGACAAGGCGCTGGAGGTGGCCGTTCGCGAAGAGCGGCCGATCCTCGTGGCCCAGGTGGAGACGGCCCTCGGCTGGCAGCGTTTCTATCAGAACCGCTTCACGGAAAGTTCCCGATTCTTGCTGAAGGCCCACGATCTGCTCTCCCCGGACGGGCCGCCCAGCATCCTGTACAACAACCTCGACGGGCTGGCGGCACTGGCTTGGGCGACGGGCCGGAACCGGGAGGCGATGGACCGCTACCGGGAGATCCTGGAGCGCTTCGGCGGCCGGGACGCCTACAGGGACGCCACCCTCCGCAGGAACATGGCGCTGGCCGCCGGGAAGTTGCATCGGGCCGGACTGATGTCACGCGCAAGCGTCCATGCGATTCAAGCCGAGGCGCTGGAGGATGCTCTCGAGACGGGCAACCGGGTGGCCGAAGTCGGCCTGAGATACATGCTCGCGGGGAGCGATCCTACGGAGGAAGGGCTCCGGCAGATCCGCCTCGGATTAGAGACGGCCAGGGCGCTCGGGCGCGTTCGCGACGTCTGTTGGGGCCTGAGCCTGCTGGCGGAACGAACCCTCGCGCGCAACCCGGCCGCGCCGGAGGAGGCGCTGGCTTACGCGGACGAAGCCATCACGCTGGCCACGCGCAGTGGGGAGCGGCTCGTTCTCCCGAACGTGCTGGCCGCGCGGGCCCAGATCATGCACCGGCAAGGCGACTCTGATCGCTACGCCGCGGAGGTGGTGAAGACTCTCGACGCCCTGGACCGGATCAGGAACCTCCAACCCGACCGAGAC
Source organism: Acidobacteriota bacterium (assembly GCA_024763475.1). GTDB lineage: Bacteria > Acidobacteriota > Polarisedimenticolia > J045 > J045 > JANTFM01. Next base: position 5,258 of record JANTFM010000128.1, read on the forward strand.
GTTCGCTCAAGGCTCTTTGATCGATTCGGCCACCTCTTCGACTCGCTGTCGTCCTCCCTGGTGCGCCAATGGCAGCAGGACGGGGATCGAAAGCTCCTCGAACTCGCCTTCGAGGTGACGGAAAGGGAACACGCCCGCACGCTGCTCGATACTCTCGATGTGGCGGACATCACGCGCACGCTGGCGGCGGGCCATCCGGCGGCCACGGCGCGGAGCGAGCTGCTGCAGGAGATCTCCGGAATCCAGGCGCGACTGTTGGGAAACGACGTGAGCGCTGCGAGCCGTGAGGATCTGCTGGAGCTTCTGGTCCACAAGGAGCGCGAAGCGCGGGAACTTCGGGAAGAGATCGCCCGGGACGCGCCGGGCTTCGCGACCCTGCGAGCGCCGAACTACGCGACGATCGATGAAATCCAGGCGAAGCTCACAGCACATCAGGCGCTGCTCATGTTTCGCGTCGCATCCGCCGGGGACGATCTCACGGTGCCCGCCGACGGGGGATCCTGGCTGCTGTGTGTTACCGCCGGGAGCGTCGAGCTCTTCGACCTGCCCGGCAAGGGAGAGTTGGAGCGCAAGGTGCGCATGTACCTGGCACTGCTCGAGCGAGGCGATCGCTCCGGAGACGCCGGTGCCGCAAGCCTCTACCAGGACCTGGTGGCGGAGCTGGTCGAGTCCCTGCCCGCCGAAGTGGACCAGTGGATCGTGATTCCCGATGGCATTCTCTACCACCTCCCCCTCGAAACCCTCGCGCCCGCTGCCGGAGACGCTCCGATCGCCCTCCGCTTCGCCCTCGAGACGATACCGTCCGCCACCGCCTGGCTCCGCTTCAGGAACGCGGCGTGTCCGAGCGAGCAGGGCTCCGCGGCGTTGCGGGTCAGGAACGCGGCGCGTCCGAGCGAGCAGGGTTCCGCGTCGTCGCGAGTCAGGAACGCGGCGCGTCCGACCGAGCAGGGCTCCGCGGCGTTGCGAGTCAGGAACGCGGCGCGTCCGACCGAGCAGGGCTCCGCGGCGTTGCGAGTCAGGAACGCGGCGCCTGTGGCCGAGCGGAGTCCCGCAGGGTTGCGGGTTCGGAATACGGTGCCTCCTGTCGAGCAGGACTCCGCAGAGCTGCGGGTTTTCGCGATCGCGGATCCGCGGCTGCTGCTCACCGGGGCCGGGGAGCCGTCCCGGGGCGGCACCCTGTTCCGGCAGGGCCTGGATCTGCAGCCCCTCCCGCGGTCCCGGGACGAGGTTCGGTCCTTTCGCAAAGCACTCGGAGGAGGGACGCTGCTCCTGGGAGCCGACGCGTCCGAACGAGCTTTCAAGGCGCAGGATCTCTCCCGCTACCGCGTGCTGTACCTGGCGACGCACGCCGTGGTGGATGATACGAAGCCGGAGCGATCGGCGATCGTTCTGGGCAGGAGTGACGAGGCGGGATCTTCCGCGAAGGACCGCCCGGAGGACGGCATGCTGCAGTACCGGGAGATCGTGGATCTCGACCTCGAGGGCCAGGTGGTGCTCTTGTCCGCCTGTCGCAGTGGGTCGGGGCCGGTTGTGGGCGGCGAGGGCGTCGTCGGCCTGGCGAACGCTTTCTTCCTCGCGGGCGCCCGGACCGTGGTGGCTACCCTGTGGCCGATCCAGGATCGGGACGCGATGTGGCTCATGACCCGTTTCGGCCGATATCTGGGAGAGGGACAGAGTGTGATCCGGTCGATGGCCGAGGCCAAGAAGGACGCGATCGACGCCGGTCTGCCGCCGGCGGCCTGGGCCGGCTTCGTGGTGCTGGGTGATGGACAAATCGCGCCCATGGCAGGCGCCAGCCAAGCGTGGGATTGGACGCCTTGGGTCGGGGGTTTCCTCGTCCTCTTCGTCTTGCTGCTTCTCTTCTGCTTGCGGCGGCAGGCCAGGTGGAGTTCCGCCGCGACCTCCTAAGCCGAAGTCCGCAGACTCCGGGCCAGCCCACCCTTCCGTCCTCGCGCGAGCTCCCCATCCGGCCCAGGGACCCGAGCCGTCCAGCGAGACACTCTTCCGTCCTTGCGCGAGTTCCCCATCCGGCCCAGGGACCCGAGCCGTCTAGCGAAACACTCTCCCGTCCTTGCGCGGGCTCCCCATTCGGCCTGTGGGCCCGAACCGTCTAGCGAAACACTCTTCCGTCCTTGCGCGGGCTCCCTCTCGCGTGCGAATCAGCTTCGGGACATCACGTCGCAGGTCATCAGCAGCCCGGGCCAGTCTTCTCCGGGCCAGTTGACAAGGCACCCTTCTCCACTCGAGAAGGCTTCGAGGAGCCGGCCCGCCACGACGGCGGGGCAGGGCCCTACGGGTATTGCATCGCGGTGCAGGAGTGCCTGCGCGGCGACCAGTGAGAAGCAGCCCGAGGAGGGGTCCTGGGTGTGGAGGCCCAGGAGCGAGAAGACGAGGAGCCCCTCGCCCAAGCGCGCGAAGGCCTCGTCGGGAGTGATCGCCAGCGGATCTTCAAGGACGAGGGTGTCCCCAGCCCGCGGGCTGGCGGTGGGTTCCCGCCCCGTCCGCCGCGCGAGCTTCAGGTTGAGGTAGGGGGTGACGAGCCGCCCGTTCTCGATGAACAAGACCGGGCTGGAAACGACGCCTTCGGACGAAAAGGAGTAGCTGCCGACGGCATCATCGCGTAGCGGGTCGACGCCGACCGTGAAGCCCTCGCGCAAGACCTGGCGCCCGCTGTCGAAGCTCTCGAGCGGGAACGCAGACATGCCGTGGACCACCTTGTTGCCGCCGAGGTTGCCGAGGAGGAAGCTGGTGATTAGCCCCTGGGCGACCGCAGGGTGAAAGAGCACGGGGGCGCTGCCTGGTGTCACGCGGACCGGATCGCCGCCGAGTCGTTTCGAGGTTGTGGCCGCCTCGAGGAGCCTCGTGCGGGCTTCGTCTGCCGTCCAGACGCCCCGGCTCGTCTTGCCGTCTCCGTAGCGTCCGTCGAAGTAGAAGCCATAGGCGCTGAGCGTGCCACGACTCTCTCCGCGGAATCCCCCCGAGCTCTCGACAATCGATTCCCGCTCGCGGGCTTGGCAGCTTCCGCTGAGGACCTCGGATTCAGCGCTCTTTGCGACGTCTTTCGCCAGGACGAGCATCTCGGCGAGCGCGCTCGGATCCTTCTCGACGAGTGCGGCGACCTCTTGGAGGTGGACTCGCAGCTTCGGGATCGTCGCCGCGCCCGGGAAGACGATCGCGTCGGCGTCGGCGTGGGCCTGTTTGCGAGCCGCGTCGAGCAGGGCCGGGAAATCCAGCTCTCCCACGGAGGCGATCTGGCCCCTCGAGACCTGCTCCTCGTCCCAGGCGACCAGGTAGGAGAGAGCGAGGTGCTCATCGAGGATCGGCGGGGCGTAGGCGCCTCCGGCCACATTGTCGTTGATGCCGATCGAGACCTTGCGCGTTCTGGTGAGGGCGAGCCGCCAGCCGTGCATCCGGCCTTGGGCGCTCTCTGCCTCGAGGGCCCTGCGAAACGAGTCGAAGAGTGCTCTCACGGCCCGCTCCTCCCGCCCACGAGAACCTCGTCGTTCGGCTCGAGGTAGAGGAAAGCGTGGGATCCCCCCGAAGAGGGCACCTGCTGGCCCGCCTTGCCGCACTGTCCAATGGCATCGAGCACGAGGTCGCCGAAGGCTTCGTCGATCGAGCGGAGTGCCGCGAGGGCCGAGCCCGAGAAGACTGCGGGCTGGCAGACCTCGACCGCGTCCGGGCGGAGGCGGTAACTGAGGAGCGAGTTGAAGACGAAGGCACCGGTCTTCGGGTTGACCTGTCCACCCGTGTAGCCGGAGAGATAGACGACCTCGGGGTGGCGCTCGAAGATGCCGGCGTCCCCCAGGAGATCCCGCAGCGTCTCCGCGCTCACTTCGCGGCGCGGGGCGGGGAGCGGTCGCGGCTGGACCATCTCGATGCGGATGTTGCTCATGCGCGGGATCGGCGGACTCGCGAAGTCCTGGGCCCGTGCCGAGCCCCGCAGGGGCATGTTGCAGTCCCTCGCGGAGAACAGGTCCGTGAGGGCTTCGTCGAGGATCCCGCTCCGCACGATGACCGTCTTGCGCCGAATGACCCCGTGGGCGGAGACTGGTTGATAGGCGTGGTCCCCGACAATGGGTTCATCGATGATCGAGATGCGATCGGAACCGACGCGCTCACCCCTGCGGAAGCGCTCGTCGCGGGCGAGGATTGAGGTGCGGAAGGAATCGGCCTCCGCCGCGTGTCCAAACGCTTCGTGGGCCAGGCCCTTGGCGAGCGCGTGGTCGATCAGCAGGGGATGGCTGCCGCCGGGAGGAGGCGGGGCGCCCACGAGCGCCCGTGCGGCTCCTGCGGCGCCTCTGGCGGCCTGGAGCACGGTTTCGCGGGTGGCGTCCTCTCCGAAGAAGTCGAGCCGACTGCTTGAGAGATAGTCGTGCTGCGTGATGGCCCCGCCAGCGGCGCGTGCCGTGACGGTGACCATGACGCGGGCTCGCGGGACGACGAAGCCGATGTCGCTGCCGTCCCAGCGGACGATGCGCCACTCGTCCTGGCCGAAACTGCCGGCGACACGCACGGCCAGGTCCTTGTGCTCCCCGTAGACCTGCGACCCCAGGGCGCTGATCTCGGACCTGAAGCGGCTTGTTGCGATCTCGCGGAACGCCGGGCCACCGGGGGCGGGAATCTCGGCGCAGAGCGGGTCCGTCTCGGCAGCCTGGGGCACGGGGTCGAGTCCGTGATCCTCGACGGATCGGCCTGCCGCACAGGTGCGCTCGAGCAGCGCGGACAGCCCCTCGCCATCCAGGCGATCGATGGCGCCGAGGGCCGAGCTCCCACTCTCGAGAAAGGTATGGAGTCCGACCCCTCCCATCGAGGTCGAGGAGATGCCCTCGAGCGTCCCGTCCTGCACCACCGCCGAAAGCGATTCATGCCGCTGGGCCCGCGCGATCAGCCGGGTCCCCCCGTCCGAGGCCTTGCGGCTGAGATCCCTGAGCCGATGCGATAACTTCGAGAGTGCGAAGGCCACTGGTAAATCTCCTCCCCCACGAGCGAGGGATTATAGCGCAGTCCTGATGGCGTGACGGTGCCGCGGTGATGGGGCGAGGGTGCTGCGGTGGCGGGGTGAAGATGGCGCGGTGATCGGGCGAGGGTGCTGCGGTAGCGGGGTGAAGATG
>JANTFM010000129.1 GCA_024763475.1 Acidobacteriota bacterium
CAGGTCGAACGGCGCCTGAGTTCTGATGCGGCGGATCTCGATCGCGCGCGGGAGTCTCTGCAGCGAGCTTACGAAGAGCAGGCTGCCGTCAATCGCGACCTCGAGCAGAAGACCGCGGAACTCCATCGCTTGAACAGGGAACTCATCGAGGTCGACTCTGCGCGGAAGGGTCTTCTCGCGAACGTCACCCACGAGTTGCAGACCCCGCTCGTCTCGATTCGTGGCTACACACAGATGGTGCTCGAGGGGCGTCTGGGGAAGATCAACGATGAGCAGCGGCGCGGCCTTGAGGTCGCCGTGCGTGGCGTCGATCGGATGGTTGCCTTGATCGGCAATATCCTGTCCCTGGCTCGATCGGAAGGCAAGACACCGGTCGATCTCGAGTCTGTCGATCCGGCCCCCACTCTTCTCGAGGTCCTCGAGCGGCATCGCAAGATTGCCCAGGATGCGCAAGTGACCCTCGAACAGGTCGTGGAGGGCGATGATCTCAGGATCAGCGCCGAGCGCGATGCCTTCGAGCAGGTCCTCGACAATCTCGTCAGCAACGGGATCAAGTTCAACCGCCCCGGCGGGCGGGTCCAGGTCATTTTGCGCGAAGGGCCTCCCGGCTTCGTGGGCCTCGAAGTGGCCGATACCGGCGTTGGGATTCCTCGAAACGAGCACGACAAGGTCTTCGAGCGTTTCTATCGCGGAAAGGGCGCCAACGAGGTTGCCGGTACCGGGATCGGACTGGCCACCGTGCGCAACCTTGTCGAGCGCCACCGGGGCCGGATCGAGATCTCGAGTGCTCCCGAATCCGGGACGACCATTCGGGTCCTCTGGCCGCGGGCATCCGCCTCGACGCAGGCCCCCGTGACAGAGAGCAGCGAGGGGTAGCGCCGAGCGTTTGCCTTCCTGACAACCTATTTGCCTGAGTTCGCATGCACCTTCGAATTCTCGCAGGACTCTCTGGGCCATTGCTTAGGCCCTGCCCCCCGGTCTGAACCCGACCAGGGTCCCGCAGGATCCCCGCGATGCGCAGTAGTGAACACATCACTTATGTTCCGGATTGAGACGCTCCTACGGGCCGGGAGCAGCTCACGGAGTAGAAAGCCCTGCGTCTCGCAACGCGCAGAATCACGGTATTTCCCTCGAAGACGGGCCGCCTGTCCCAATTCTGGCCCAGGGCGAGTCTCGCATGGCCCTCGACCCGCCCCGTCAGAGCCGGTGCTGTGCAGCCGGGCGCGATCTGACGCTTTCTCGTGGTTCCGGGCGGGTTGAGACGAGGACCTTCGGGGATGAGTGGGCAGGGCCTGGCTCAGGGGTCGGCGGATCCCGTTTTCGGCCATGACCACCAGGTCGGTGCGGGTGTTGAGGAGCAGGATCTCCGCTGGTGAGCTTCCGGACCCGTTGGCGAGCCCTTCCATCTCTTCGAGAAGCTGTGGTGCGTCGTCTTCCAATACTCCGCGAAACGCGCTTGCGATCCGCAGGGCGTGCGGTCGGCCGATCTGGAGCCACGTGTGCAGCCATTCGAGGTAGAGTCCTACGTTGCGCTCGATGGGGGCGCGGCACTCTCGTTCTATGGTTCGCCCGATTTCGCCCGCTGAGCCGGAAGCCTCGACGTCCTGGAAGCGCGGCGGGCGCGTCGTGGCCCAGCCCGGCAATGCGAGGTGGCCCCGATCGCGCCCAGCCCGACGAGAAAGCTCCTGCGATCGAAACGGGGCGCGTATTGCACAAGATCTTCCCTCTCCGTTTGGCTCGAAGGTCGAGCGTTTTCTTTGCGCTTAGTTCGAAGCTCCGCTCTTTCTTCTTCTTGCTCAGCTCGAAGGTCCAGTGCTTCCATTCCGCTCGGCTCGAAGCTCAAGTGATTCCTTTCCAGTCAGTCCGAAACTCGTGTGCTTTCCTTCTGTCTCCCGCGCATGGTGCATCAATCACCGACCTGCCTTGGTGTCTTTGCCAAGACCAGTCTCCGATACAATGCAGAGTGTCCCCAGGCACCGTCGCGCCAGGCGGAGCGGGGCCCGCGAGGTGTCGACATGAAGAAGCTCGGAATCATCATCTGTGATCGGTGGCGTCGGTGCGCGGGCGGGAAGTGCTTCCGCGCGCTCAAGGCGCGCGAGGGAGCATTCCGCCGTTATCGTGGCGAAGAGATCGAACTCGTTGGCTATACGACCTGTGATGGCTGCCCCGGCGGCAACGTGGAATACGCGCCCGCGGAGATGAAGCGGAATGGCGCCGAGATCGTACACCTCGCCACCGGCTTGCTCGTCGGGTATCCGCCGTGTCCCTACATCGATGACTTCCGCAAGTTCATCGAGACCAAGTACGGCATGGAGGTGGTGCTCGGAACCCACCCGATCCCCAAGAACTACTTCCAGACTCACCAGGCGCTCGGGACTTGGGATTCCCCCTCGTGGCAGAGTCGCATCGATCAAACGCTGAGCGAAGAGAGCACTCGAGAACGTTACGACTGAGACGTTGTGCTCCCGGGAGCCGCGCGACGACGCGTCGCGTTCCGCCATCTCGCCCCGCCGCAAGCCAGTTTCCTGTATGCCGCGCGACGACGCGTCGCGTTCCCACATGTCGCCCCGCCGCAAACCAGTTTCCTGTATGCCGCGCTGCCACGAGTCGTGTGCTCTTAGCGTGGCAGTGAGCGGCTGGCGAGAAAGAAGAGGATCGATCCTGCGGCAGCGACGGAGAGAGACTCGACATTGCTGGCGATCGGGATCGTGAGGGGTGTGGCGCGTTCTTCTACCTCGGCAGGAAGGCCGCTAGCCTCCGAGCCGAGTATCAGCGCCGTCGAATCGTCGTAGGAGAAGGAGCGCGGATCCTGTCCCCCGCGGGCGACCGCCGAGACAAGCCCGAAACCGTTGCCCTCGAGAGCGTCGAGAATGCCGTCGCCCTCGGCGGCCCGCGCGACCTTCATTCGATGAATCGTGCCAGCACTGGCCCGCACGGCCTTCGGATTCCAGGGGTCCGCGCCCGCAACAGAGAGAAAGGCTCGCAGGCCAAACGCGGCGGCGGAGCGCATCAGAGTCCCCAGGTTTCCCGGATTCTGGACACCCCAAGCCACGGGCAGGATATCGCCTGTGGAGGAAGCGATGAGCTCGGACCAACCATTGGCGTCCGCCGGGAGCCTGCAAGCCGCCAGCAGGCCCGGCCCCGTATCCGAGGGAGCGATGCGGCCGAGTAACTTCTCCTGGACGGGTTGAACAGGGATGCCGGCAGAGCTCGCCCGCCTGACCATCGTCGCGATCTTCGGTTGACTTGCCCGTCCCGCCGCGACGAGCACCCAGACCATCTCGCTCCCGGCCAGCAGCGCCTCGTCCAGACCGCGGAGGCCCTCGACGAGAAAGAGGCCGGCGTCCCGGCGTTCCTGTGACCCTTTCGCGAGCAAGCGGACCTGCCGCGCGAGCGGGTGAGACGCAGACTTGAGCGCGGGGGGAAGGGACATAAACGCGAGCATATCCCAGGGAGCGCCCAGAACGAAGCGCTCCGCCCCGTCGAGAGCCGCCAAGACGCAGGGTTCCGTCCAGTCGCCCGGTCGAGAGCCGCCAAGACGCAGGGTTCCGTCCAGTCGCCCCGTCGAGAGCCGCCAAGACGCAGGGTTCCGTCCAGTCGCCCGGTCGAGAGCTGCCAAGACGCAAGGTTCCGTCCAGTCGTCCCGTCGAGAGCCGCCAAGTGGGAAGCTCAAGCGTCCCTCGTAGCGGGCGCCCGTCTTCGCCCCACGGGGGAAACACTTTGTGCATTCTTCGCAGGCGAGAGACAATCGCGCGATCTCCCTTTCAAGAGACTGTAGGAAACGAGAGCCATGGAAGAGACGGAGGCAAGATCCCGCGCTTCGCAACGCCCGCCGGGGGGCTCGGGGGGGGCTGCGCCGCGCGGGGTGACGCGCCTGAGCTCGCGCAAGGACCGTTGGATAGTCCCGAGCGTCGTGCTGATTCCGTTGACCGCTCTCTTCGTCGTGGTCTTCACGAATGCCGCCTTCTGGCGCACCCTGAAGAAGGTTGTCCCGCCCGACAGCCTCGCCAATGACGTGCTTCTGGGTGGTATCGGACTCGCCGTCCTTGGCGTGATTTCCTTCGTCCTCCTGTTGCTGGCGATTCCGCTGCCCGGACGCTGGACCAAGCTGCTGCTCTTTGGCTTCCTGCTGCTCTCGGCATCGGCCGGGTATTTCATGGACACCTTCGGTGTTGTCCTCGATCCCTCGATGTTCCAGAACGTCTGGCTGACCGACAGGCGGGAAGCTGCAGAACTGGTGACTCTGCAACTCTTCTGGTACATCGCATGGCATGCCCTGGTCCCGGCGATCGCCATCGCTCTCATCAGGATCAAGAAGAGCTCCCTTGCCCGGGACGCGCTGATGAAGGCCCTCGCCGCCGTTGTCGCGTTGGCCGTGCTCGCCGCGGTCGGACTCGTCTGGTACAAGGAACTCGCACTGATTGGCCGGCAGCATCGTGAAGTTCGGCTGTTCATGAACCCCGTCTACCCCGTCTACTCCCTGATCGACTACGCCGACGCCGAGATCGAGGCCAGCCGCAACAAGGAGCTGATCGTCATCGCGCCGGATGCCCGACATGAGGCATCTCCCACCAAGACCGTGGTGGTCCTGGTGATTGGCGAGACAGCGCGTGCGAGTGCATTCCACCTCAACGGCTACTCCAGGGATACGACGCCGCGGCTTGGTGCACTCCCCATCGTGAACTTCACGAACGCCTATTCTTGCGGCACGTCCACGGCGGAGTCCCTCCCGTGCATTTTCTCTGACCTCACCCAGAGCGGCTATAGCCGGAGCAAGGCGCGGCGCCGGGAGAATCTGCTCGACGTGCTCCAGCGGTCCGGTGTCAGTGTCCTCTGGCTGGACAATAACTCCGGCAGCCAGGGTATCGCGGCGCGTGTCCCCTACGAGGATCTCTCCGCTGCCGGGGATCCGCGCTTCTGCAACGCGGCGGGCTGCTTCGACGAGGTGTTGCTCGAGGGCCTCGAAGCCCGGCTGGCCGAGATGCCGGGGGATGCGTTCGTCGTCCTGCACCAGAAGGGAAGCCACGGGCCCGCCTACTACAAGAGAACGCCGCCCGCGTTCAAGAAGTTCCTCCCTGAGTGCGACCTCGAGAGCCTGCAGGACTGCGAGCGGCAGACGATCATCAACGCCTACGACAACACGATCCTCTATACAGACTTTTTCCTGGCGGAACTCATCAAGCGACTCGGGCATCTGCCCTTCGCGACGGCCATGATCTACGTTTCCGATCACGGAGAATCCCTCGGGGAGAACAACATCTTCCTCCACGGATTGCCCCTCATCATCGCTCCCGACGAGCAGGTCCATATCCCGATGGTGACGTGGTTGTCTCCCGAGGCCCAGACGCAGGAGCGGATCGACATCGACCGGCTGGCGTCCTTGGGCGACGATCCGGCGTCTCACGACCAGATCTTCCACAGCGTGCTCGGCCTCTTCGGCGTGGAGACCCGCGTCTACGACGCCGCGCTGGACCTCTTTGCACCGGCTGTCCAGCCCGCCGAGAACGAGAGATAGTTCCCTCCGCGACACGCCGTGGCAGAATGCAGCCGATGAACACTCCCTCGAGCATCGAGACAATCGAAAACGCGGGCGCTGCGATTCGCGCGGGACGGCTCGTGATCTTCCCCACGGAGACCGTCTACGGGATCGCGGCGGATCCCAGGCGGGAGGATGCGATCGCTGCACTCCTCGCGCTCAAGGGCAGGGCGGAGGGTCACGCGCTGCCCTTGATCGCCGGATCCCTGGGCCAGATCGAGCTCGTGTCCACTGGCTGGCAGGCGTTTCCGCGCGCCTGTGCCCTCGCGGACGCTTTCTGGCCCGGGCCGCTTGCCCTGGTGTTGCCCTCGACGCTCCCGCTGGCGCCGGGAGTCCTCGCGGCCGATGACAGCGTGGCGATTCGCTGGAGTTCCCACCGGCTGGCGGCGGCTCTCGCGGTGGCTGTGGGCTTCCCGATTGTCGCGACCTCAGCGAATCGCAGCTCCAAGCGCCCCCACCGGGAGGCCGCTGCGGCCGTGGCCTCTCTCGGCAGCGATACGGGTGTTCTTGTTCTCGACGGCGGGCGGACGCCGGGCGGCGCGCCCTCCACTCTCGTCGACCCTCGCCCGGACCCCGTGACGATCCTCCGGCACGGCGCGCTGCGAAGCGAGCGGATCCTCGCCTGCCGGGGCTGAGAGTCCGCGCAAGAATACGTTCCCGAATTTGGCGCCCAGACTTGGGTCAGGCTCGCTTCGGGCGATTGAGCGAAACCGGAGGCGTCACAGCGCCAGGTCGAGGAGGTCGTGATGGAGTCCGGGCCGAAGATCGGATGCGACAGCGGGAAGCGATTCTATTGCGGGCCCTGAGAGTGCCGGGGCTGGTTGCCGGGCGCGCCCTGCGCTACGCTCTTCCACGCGATTGCTCGGCTCTTCCACGCTCAGGAAAGAGGAGGTTTCACCATGACGGCGTTCCAGCGAAAATTGACGTCCCGGCTCCTTGGTCTCGCGATTCTCAGCATCCTTCTGTTGACCTTCCCTGGCCAGCTGATCGCCGAGGAGGACGCGCCGCAGATCGTCGTGCTCGGTTTTGACGGTGCCGATCCCGGCCTGGTTCAGCAATACATGGACGAAGGACTGTTGCCGAACCTCAAGGCGCTGAAGGAGGAGGGAACCTTTTCGCCCCTGATGCCGACCAATCCGCCCCAGACACCGGTCTCCTGGTCGTCTTTTGCGACCGGGCTCAACCCGGGGCGCACCGAGATCTTCGACTTTCTCTACCGGGTCTTCGGGACCTACACCCCGGACTTCGCCCTCGCGACCGCGAGCAAGGAGATCTTCCTTTTCGGGGAGAAAAGCGGGCTGATCTTCGCGGGAATTCTCGGGATCGTTCTCGGGCTGCTGATTCTCGGTGTGTTGCGTCTCGTGCTCGGAAAATGGCCGGTCGCAGCCGCCGCGGGTGCTGTCGTCCTCCTGGGCGTGACCTTTGGCCTGGCGGGCCCGATCGGGGCCCTGCTGCCGGTGGAGACGCCGGTCGCGACGAACAACCGCCAGGGCAAACCCTTCTGGACCAGCGCGGCGGAGAGCGGCAAGAAGGTCAAGGTCGTTCGCGTGCCGGTGACCTTCCCCGCGGAGCAGCTCCCGGAGGGCTCGAAGATGATCTCCGGGCTGGGTGTACCCGACATGCGCCGCCGGGTCGGTACCCCGACCTTCTTCACCTCCGATCCGAACTTCACTGCGGGCAAGAACCAGTTCAGCCTGGAGCTGACGCCTCTGGCTGCACGACGGGGCGCGGTGGAGACCCGTCTCATCGGCCCGTTCAACTACCCCTTCCATGTCTACGTGCTGGAGAGAGAGCGGGCGCGGTGGAAGGCGGAAGGGCTCTCTTCCGCGGATCGCAAGGCCCGAGAGAAGGAGCTCGTGGCTCGGCTCAATGATGCCGACCAGCCGCGCCAGATGACCGTGCCGGTGCGCCTGGACATCAGCGACGACTCGCTGCGCTGGGAGCTCAGCGGGCAGAGTGGCGAGCTGAAGGTCGGGGACTGGTCGGACTGGGTCGATGTCGATTTTCCCATCAACTGGCTGATCGATTCCCTCCGGCCCCTGCGTGGCATGGGGCGCTTCCGCCTGGTCGCCCTCGAGCCGGAGGTGCAGCTCTATTTCTCTCCGCTGAACTTCCACTCCGGCTGCCGTCCGCCGGTGGACTTCTCCTGGCCGCCGGAATGGGCCCAGGAGATCACCGCGGAACTCGGCCCCTTCAAGACCCTCGGCTGGGCCATTGACACCTGGTCCTATCCCTCGGGAGTCGGCGGCATTGATCTCTTCATCGAGGACCTGAAGTTCACGGTGGATGCCTACGCGAAGATCATGGAGCGCGGCCTGAAGGACCCGGACCTCGACATGTTCGTGCAGATCTTCTACTTCACAGATCGTGCGGGGCACATGTTCTGGCATGAGCTCGACGAGGGGCATCCGCTCTACGACCCTGAGAAGGCCGCGTACTACCAGAAGGCGATGCGCGACGTCTACCAGAAGATGGATGAGCTGGTCGGCCGGGCGCGCGAGCTGGTGGATCCGGACGCGATCTTCCTCGTGGTCTCCGATCACGGCTTCTCCTCGTTCCGCCGGCAGATCAACATCAACACCTGGCTCTACGAGAACGGCTACCTGGCGCTTAGCGGCCGGACCGGGACGCGCAACCTCGAGCAGCTCTTCGACCGGCACGTGACCGGGGTCACGGTGTACTCGGGCATCGACTGGTCCCGGACCAAGGCCTGGGCGATGGGGCTCGGCGCCGTCTACGTGAATGTCGTCGGTCGCGAACCCCAAGGCATCGTGATGCCGGGCGAGGAGTACGATGCCCTCGTCCGCGAACTCAAGGAAGGACTCGAGGGCGCGGTGGATGAGGCGACGGGTCTCCATCCGGTCTACAAGGTCTACACGAGGGACGAGATGTACGGGGAGTACAACGAGGAGAAGATCGCTGACCTGCGCGTCGCGAATCGACGGAACTACCGGGTCTCCTGGCAGGATACCCTCGGCGGTCTATCGACCGAGGTCTTCGAGGACAACGACCGGACCTGGTCCGGAGACCACTGCTCGTTGCAGCCGAGCGAGGTCAAGGGAATCTTCTTCATGAACCGCAAGATCCAGGTCGATGATCCGGCGATCCTGGACATCGCGCCCTCGATCCTGTCGACCCTGGGTCTTGAGCCCGAAGAGCGCTTGGACGGGAGGGTGATCTGGTAGCTCGGCGACAGCGTCCGGGGTGGCCGCGTGCGGCGCTCCTGCTCGGAGTGCTGGGAGCTGTCTGTCTGCCCACCGTCGCGACGAGTGCCACGCCCTCGCCCGAAAGCAGCCGCCTCGAGCGCCTGGCCGGTGAGATCCATCGGCTGGTGGTCGAGCGGGATCGCTTCAGCAGCCGGGAGACGGGTGTTCTCAACCGCCTCGAGCGCCTCGCCGCGGAGTCGCGCCTGCTCGATGCGCGCATCGAAGAGCTGCGTCTGCGGCGGGAGGAGACCCATCACTCCCTCGGAGAGGTCCTCGAGCGCCAGGCAGAGCAAGAGCGCGAACTCGCGGAGAGCCGGAAACACTATCGCGCCACCTTGCTCCTGCTCCAGCGTGTCGGGCCCCTCGGACGCCTCCGGCCGGTGCTCGATGCGCCCAATGCCGAGAAGCTCGCCAGCGGCCTGAGGCTGACCCATGAGCTGACGCGGCGGCAGCAGAAGAGCGTCCTTGCGATTCGCACCCAGCTCGCGGCGCTCGAGGCGCTGCGGGTCGAGCGCAGCGGCTTCGAGAGCCAGCTCGCGGAACTCCAGGAAAAGAGCGCGACCTCGCGCAAGGAACTGACGCAAGCGATTCGCTCCCGCCGTAGCCTGCTGCGGAGGATACGCGATGAGAAGTCCACGCGGCAGGCCGCCCTCGCCGAGCTTGAGCGCGCCCGCGTGGAACTCACGGGAATCGTGGAGGGCCGCCTCCAGCCGCACCCGGTGTCGCTCGATGTGCGGTCCTTCCGGGGTCTGCTCCCGATGCCCGTCAAGGGACACGTGAGCCTCGGATTCGGCGATCGCCGCGATCCCCGCTTCGGGACCGTGATCCCGCACCCGGGGTGGGATGTCGACGTGGACTTCGGTGCGGCGATTCGTGCTCCTTTCGAGGGCCGGGTTGCCTTCGCCGACTGGTTTCGTGGCTACGGTCTCGTTGTCGTCCTCGACCATGGTTACGGCGTGCACAGCGTCTACGCCCACTTGAGCGCGATCCTCGTCGAAACGGGCGACCAGCTTCCCGCCCGGCAGCTGCTCGGAAGGGCAGGGGATACCGGCTCGCTCCGGGGCGCTTACCTCTACATGGAGATCCGCGAGTCCGGCAAGGCGGTGGATCCGGGGCGCTGGATCAAGCGATAGACCGGTGGTTTTCTTCTGTCCTTCGCCGGAGGCCCTGCTGATCGCTGTGAGGTCGTGGTTGCGCCTCCCCCTCGGGACGCAGCGCGTCTTGCTCCGGCGGGTCAGGAGTTGGCCGACCTGCTTCCCTCGCCGAGGTGGACACAGACGCTATGACCCCGGATGCCCGTAGGCCGGGGAGTCGATTTCCTGGATGTGGCGGATGTACTCCGCGTCGCTCATTCCGCTTTGCCACCATCCCGCGGCGCGGGCGCCGAGGTAGCCCGCGAAGAAGAGGGCAAGGACGAGTCCGGCGAAAGCGAGGGGGCTGATGCGCTTCTTGCGCGTGCCGACACTCAGCGTGTTCTCGACGGGGCAGACCGCGATGCAGTCGAGGCAGCCGGTGCATTCGACGGACATGATGGATGGCTTCTGGGAGACAGGGAGGCGAGCCATGCAGGCGTCATCGCAGGCCTTGCAGTCGATGCA
>JANTFM010000130.1 GCA_024763475.1 Acidobacteriota bacterium
CCGGGTCCAGGGAAAGCCTCCGGAATCATCGATCAGCCGAGAGTAGGGTTCGTCGAAGGTGATGCCGAGGTCCTCGATCATCGCCGGGTAGAACCATGCGGGATCGGTCGCGGCGCGCTCGCGCAGCTCGGCTGTGGTCGCGATCCCGTGCGTGCGCATCAGCCGCGCGACGTGGGAGTTTGCGAGATCGTCTTCTCGGGGATGCCAGCAGATCTTGGTTGGAATCATGGCTATGGACTCTCCTGGCGCGCGCTGCCCGGTCCTGTCGTTACAGGTTGTGCCGGATGCGCTCGATCGCGGCGCCGACCTGGAAGAAGGCCTCCTTGATCGAGCAGACCTCGAAGAGTACCGGCTGGAAGGTCGTGATCGGGTTCTCGAGGTGTCGCGCGACTTCGAAATCGAAGTGGCGCATGACGGGGCGCTCTTCGACGGCGTGGGCCAGCTCACCGGGGCTCGAGAGCAGGCCAGCGCCATAGGCGCGCACTTTCTTGTCCTGCCCGCGCAGCACACCGAACTCGATCGTGTACCAGTAGAGTCGGCCGATCTGGGTGATCTGCTCGTCCGAGGCTCCTTCGGCACCCTCGCCGATCAGTTGCATCAGGTCGGCGTACTCGGGTACGGCGAGCAGCGGCACGTGGCCGAGAATCTCGTGGCAGAGATCCGGCTCCGGCGTGTATTGGGGTGCGCTGTGATGCCGGATGTACGTCGTCGAAGGAAAGGCCCGATTCGCGAGGTGCTTCATGAAGGCTCGGCTCTCGACGAGTCCCGCGACCGGCTGGATGTGGAAGCCCGTCTTCTCGCAGAGGTAGTCGTCGATGTCACGCAACTGGGGTGCCCGATCCGCGGACAGCCCGAGCCCGTTCAGGGTATCGAGGTACTCGCAGCAGGCATGAGTCGGATAAAGCTGGCTCAGCTCAGCGTAGACGGTGGCCCACGTGGCGTTCTCCGAGTCGGTGTAATCGACGTGAGGAGGGGGGTTGCCCGCCTTGTGAGCTCCCGCCTGGGCGGCCAATTCGTTTCGTCTCAGGCGGTATTCCTCGTCGTTGAATCCGGGGTGGTCCGCGTCGAGTTCGACAATGTCCGTGCGCATGGGCTTCCTTCCTCTGGTGGACAAGCCCCGCAAATATAGCGTAGCTGCCCATTACCATGCTGTTATCTGGCCATCTGCGGCTAGAATTCGTGGATGAACGTTCCCACGATCCCCCTGCCGGACTCACGTTGCGATGAGCGCGACACCATGTTTGCGCGAGCTGCCCGAAGGAAGCGGACACGACCCTACGGCGAGTACTACGCGCGCAAGCCAGAGCTTCAGCCCGTGGATGACTGGCTGCGCTCGATGCCGCCGCTGCTCAGCGAGGGGACGGTGTTCTTCGACCCGGAGATCAGTGCCGAGGCGGAGCGTTTTTTTGAGGCGATCCCCGCGTTCGAGCCGGAGGCCTCGACGGTCGCGCACTGGGCCGAGAGTTTCGCGCGGGCAAACGATCCGGCGGCGGTGCTAAAAGATATGGCGCTGGCTCTTGGTGCGGTGGCCGCCGGCGTCGCCGAGATCGACGAGGAGTTCGTCTACTCTCACCGCGGACGGCACGACCAGCACTACGGAGAGACGATCGAGCCTTCCCATACCCGGGCCCTGGTCTTCCTGGTCGAGATGGATCACCAGCAGATGGGACGCTCGCCGACGGCAGAGGTCATCCGCGAGTCGGCCAAGCAGTACTACCGCAGCGCGCTCATCTCTCTCACCATGTGCGCCGTTCTCGAGCGTGCGGGTCATGCCGCGCGATCCCAGCATGACGCCCACTACGACCTGATCCTGCCCCCCCTGGCTGTCAAGGCGGGCCTCGGGGAGCTTGGACGGAACAACATCCTCATCGCGGATCGCTACGGAAGCCGGGTGCGGATCGGGGCGGTGAGCCTGTCGCTTCCCCTCGCCCTCGATGATCCGGTCGACCTGGGAGCGGCCTACTTCTGCGAGATTTGCAAGAAGTGTGCAGACAACTGCCCGTCGAAGGCTCTGTCCGTCGGGGAACGCGTGCCGGTGCGGGGAATCAACAAGTGGCCGACCAAGGTGGAGAGCTGCTACGCCTACTGGCGGCGCGTCGGGACGGACTGTGGGATCTGCATGGCGTCTTGTCCCTTCTCCCACAAGAACAACGCCTTCCACAATCTCGTCCGCTGGGGCATCCGGCACTCACGGCTGTTCGCGCGTTTCGGGTTGTGGTGTGATGATCTGATCTACGGTCGAAAGTGGATGTCTCGCCGTTTCCATTCATGAGTCCTCCACGCAGCCCCGACGGTCTTCATGACCTTTCGAAGCGAAACGCGGTTGGTGTGCGCGGGAATGCCCGCAGGTCGCCATCTCCGACTGAGCTGTGGTCGCAGGCCGGTCCCTACGGAGGGACGTGCGAGTCGGGGCGAGAAGCTTCGCAAGGAGTGCAGCGACGCGAACTCGGGCGAAGGGCTCCTGAATACCGCCCGGGCTGGGCTAGAGAAACGGGGCCGACAGATCCTCCGGTTGAGACCCGCTCGTGGCGTCCGCCATTTCATAGGTATCTTCGACCTCGTCAATAGCGAGCTGCGTCGCAAGGCGGATGTTGTCGTTGAGGAAGGACTCGCTGCATTCCTCCGGGTAGTTCTCCCGCAGGAACCTGGTCACGATCTCCGCACTGTCGGCGAGAGCTCTCTTCAGCTCCGCCGCCGGGAATCCCTCGCGGTTGCGGGCGGAGGCGATGTAACGTGCGTGGCTGAGAATCGGACTCCGCTCGCCACTACGTACGGAGGACATCAGGAGGTCGTAGACCAGGCGGATGTACCAGCGCAGCTTTTCGGGCGCCATGCGTTGGTAGTTCGGGAAATGGTTCGTGTTGGGCACGGAACGGATGTGTTCGAAGACCCGCTCGACGAGCGCTTCCCGTTCCCTGCGCATGATCCCGGTCACGATGATATTCGGCCGCTCTCCACCTCTGGCAAGGGCCCTCGCATTGCGGGCATGGAATTCCTCGGGATAACTCTTGAGGTTTTCCACGAGGAACGGCAGCCGTCGGTCGAGGAGCAAGCGTCTCCGCAACGCGACAGGAATCGCGCGGCGGGTATAGCTGGGATCGACATCCATCCTGCGGTCGATGTAGCGTGCCATCCAGGGGCGCTCGAACGGTCGTCGGTCGAGGGCTCTGCCCAAGAGATCCCTTGCGACGAGTCCAGAGGCAGCCAGGGGTTTGGGGAGCAGGATCGCGTGTGGAGAGGAGCCGAAGAACAGGCGGGTGCCCTGCGCAAAAATCTCTTTCACGGCAATCGAGCGCTTCGGACTGGCCGCGTAGATGTCGAAGTCCTTCAGCTGCTGACTGAATTCAAGAATGCCGATCATCGTGCGGACGGCACAGTTGACATGAAAGTAAGGGATCGCCGCCTCGCCGCGACCGGCGAGAATCCGCGCATCCCAACGTCCCGAGAACCACTGGGTCAGGAGCATGTAGAGCGGGCCGTACTCGCACCAATCGCTGAAGACGGCAGCCAGGCGCACGATCGAGCAAGGAAAGCGACCCTCGTAGGAGCTCACGAGGCGTTCGGCTTCCCTCTTGCTGCGTGCGTAAGGGAACTCCGCGTTTGCGGGACTACTCTCCGTGATCACCTCGGGGCGACCGTGCGCGAAATCGCTCACCACGAGGGAACTCGCCAGGATGAAGCGCTTGATCTTCAGCCGTTCGGCTTGCTCGAGCATGTGACGTGTGGTGACCACGTTGGATAGCTCGTAGGCCGGGTTCTCAACGTTGGCGAAGTCGTAGTATCCCGCCAGGTGAACGATGAAGTCTGCACCACCGAGGGCGCGAATGCGGTCGCTCTGTCTCGCGAGGTGGGCCCCATCGGTGAGATCGATGATGATCCACTCGAGATTCTCGTGGTCTGCGACGCCGACCTCACGTTGCGAGCGTCGGGCCATCGCGTAGATCTTGAAGTGTTCCCGGGCGGCTTCGATGAAATGACGCCCGATAAAGCCGGACGCACCGGTCAGGATGATGGTTGGTAAGCGCCCTTTTGCCACATCCCACCTCTTGCGGGGGCGCGACAAGCCGCTCGGGATCGTGGTGTCTCTGCGGTGCCCAGACTGCCGGCATCGCGCCGACGCATCCTTCAGTATACACGGGGTGGCGAGGAAGAAGAGCGGCGAAGAAGCGCCGCCCCTCGTTTATTGGAACAGGTCCTGGATGCTGCGGGTGACTACTTCATCGTGATCTTGTTCCCCGCAGCGATGCCGCTGCCGGAGACCACGCGGCCGAGGGAGAGTTTGGCGTTGACGACCTTCGTGATCTCGATCTCGCCGACCTCCGTCTCGACACCGCCGAGGTTCTCGCCGGTATCCGGATCGATGATTGCCTCTCCGAGGGCCTGTACCGAGAAACGGTCCCCGACCTTCACGCCACTCGCGTCCCCGAGATTGACGTAGACCGTCGCCCCGCTGATCTTGGCGATCTTGCCGATCAGGCCGCCACGAACGGTGGAGACCTCGATTCCCTCGGCACCCTTGACCAGTTCTGTGGCCAGGTCGCCAACGGCCTTCTTCAGGGTCTTCGCGGCGGCACCACTGTCCCACTTCGTTCCCAGGCTCGCGCCGGCGAATTCGCCCTTGCCGAAGCTGTGCTTGTCGTTGGCCTCCGCGACGGCCAAGATCTCGGCCGTCGTCGTGTCGATCATGCGGCAGGTCAGGCCGACCTCGGTCGTGACCATCTTGCCGCCGATTCCGCGGCCCCATTTCCACTTGCCGATCTGGGGAATCCTGCCGCCCCGCTCCTTAAGGCCGTAGTTCGTCACGGCACCGATCACCATCAGCTGCACGCCGAGTATCTTACCGATGCGCGCGGCCGTGGTCGGGTCGAGGCGTCCGCTCTCACCGAGGTTCTGCTCGGCGAGCACCTTGTCGAGGTGTTGCCGCTCGATCATGCGGAAGCGGCCGGTCTTGAATAGCGCGGTGGTCATGCTGTCCGCAGCCGCTGTGCCGATGTTCTGGTAGTTCCAGGAGTAGGGCCAGCCGCTGCGGATCGCAGAGGTGTCGAAGTCCACGACGGCAACCAGGATGCGCCCGTCGTCGCCTGCCATCGTCACCGGCGTGCTGCCGAACAACGCGACGGTGACCAACACCGCCAGAGCTAGTAAAACGAAGCTGCCGATAGCCCTGTTACCAAGAACCGTCATTACACACCTCCAAGCCCGCGGGAGCGCGGGCGGACAATCCAGAAAGTGAGCCCCACGAAGGATCAGGTCAAGGTCCTGGATCTCTATACTCCGGCGGCGAGTCGTTGCCGCCGATCTCGAACAAATACGATAGCATCTAACGAACACACTTTCTTGGGAGGAGCCCGTGGGATCTCGTTTCTTGATGGTGATGGCCCTCGTCGTGCTCGCGGCGGGGTACCTGGTGTACGGCCGCCTCGTCGCGCGGGTGCTCGGGGTTGACCCGGAGCGGAAGACTCCGGCGCACACCCGCCGGGACGACATCGACTTCGTACCGGCGAAGCACTGGCTGGTGCTCTTTGGACACCATTTCTCGTCGATCTGTGCCGCTGGGCCGATCGTGGGCCCCGCCCTTGCCGTCGCCTACTGGGGTTGGATGCCCTCCCTGGCCTGGATTCTCGTGGGAGGTGTCCTGATGGGCGCGGTCGCGGATTTCTCCGCGCTCGTCATCTCTGTGCGCTACGACGGGATCTCCATTTCGGAGGTCTCCTCCCGCGTGATCAGTCCCAGGGCCCGCGTGCTCTTCTCGAGCTTTATCCTCATCTCACTGGTGCTGGTCCTTGGCGTCTTTGCGGAACTCACCGCAGGGACCTTCATCAAGAGGCCGGAGATCGTGGCCCCGAGCCTCGGCATTCTCCCCGTCGCCATCGTGGCCGGCTTGCTGCTCTACCGGGGTCAGCAAGGCGTGTTTCGACTCGCGTGGGTCACCGCGGCGGGGCTCGCTGTATTGGCGCTCTTGATGTTTGCCGGTCCGTCACTTCCTTTCCTGATGCCGGGAATCGGGTGCTTTTCGGGGCAGCAACTCTGGGTGCTGCTCCTGCTGATCTACTGTTTCGTGGCGTCGGTGATCCCGGTCCAGAAGCTCCTGCAGCCGAGAGACTATCTCTCGTCGTATGTGCTGTTCCTGACGATCGCACTCGGTGTGCTTGGCGTTCTCGTAACCAACCCGAGCATGAACGCGCGAGCCACGAATGACTTCATGCCGTTGGATTGGCCGGAGGCCGGTCCCGTCTGGCCGATGCTCTTCGTCGTCATTGCATGTGGCGCGATCTCCGGTTTTCACTCGGTGGTCTCCTCGGGGACGACCTGCAAACAACTCGACAACGAGGGCCATGCGTGCCGCGTCGCCTATGGTGCGATGCTCACGGAATCTCTGGTTGCCGTACTCGTTCTGATCGCCGTGGGAGCGGGTCTGACGGCCTCGCGGCATGTGGAACTGATCCGGGAGCCTGGTGGGGCCATCACGGCCTTCGGGGAGGGCTACCAGGCGCTGGCGGGCATCTTCCTCGGCGACTATGGGGCCGCCTTCGCCGTCATGGCCCTGAACTTCTTCATGTTGACGACACTGGACACCGCCACGCGCCTCGGGCGCTACCTCCTTGCAGAGCTGCTGGGGATCAGGAATCGCTACCTCCCGACGGCCCTGGTCGTGCTCGCCGGTGGCGCGCTCGGGCTCTCCGGCCGGTGGCGGATCATCTGGCCTGCGTTCGGGGCCTCGAACCAGCTCGTCGCGTCCCTGGCGCTGCTTGTCGTGTCCTGCTGGCTGCTCAGTCGCTCTCGGCCGGCCTGGCCGACCCTGGTGCCCAGCCTGCTGATGCTGGTGACCACGGTAGGTGCCTTTGTCTACCAGATCTACGGTTCGCTGGTGGCCACGGTGGACGGTCGGTGGTCACCACGGTGGTTTATCGCTGGCGTGGATCTCGTCTTGCTTGTGCTGGCCGCGTTCGTGCTGCTCGAAGCATGGCCTGTGCTCCGCTCCCTGCGGCGCTCGAATGTCAGCAAAGTGTAAAACGGCGATCGTTCCCGAAACAATGTGGGGCGTCGCGACATCAGAGCTGCTAGACGACCAGGCTGGCAGCCAGCCCCCCCGACGTCCCCAAGATGCTGCCAGCCGTGGGGCGGCCACCGTGGCCGCCCCACATTTTTTCCGCCGTGGAGCGAAGACTGTTGCACCGCGCTGATTCGGTGCAATAGCCCTCTGGGGCGGTATAGTTCAAGCAAATACGAAATATAGCGGAAGTACCTCTCGGCGAAATACGGAGTGCAAGATTCTTCGCCCCACCGTGTGCGCTTTCCTTCCTGGGGTGGACGGCCCGAGTGGCGCCGCCCGGGCGAAGCCAGTAGATTCCGGGGACCGAACCCCGGTCCCGTTGAGTTGGCCGTCTGATTCCTCCCGCGGCGCGATCCACGTGTTTCGGCTTGCGGCTTCGGGTGTTCCCTGGGTGAAAAGGTCCTGGAAGGAGACGTTGACGTCTTTGAGTGGTGAAACGAGCTGGGCGGACGCATCGAAAGACCTGCGCGAGAAGCTGGCGCGCGTCATCCCGCGGGATGAGATGAAGGAGCTGCATCGCCTGCGCCCCTTCCGTCATCTTCTCGTGCTCGCCTGGCAGCTCCTGCTGCTGTCGTCCTCGGTTGCCGGGGCGGCCCTGTTCCAGTCGTGGTACGCCTGGCTGCCATGCTCCGTGGTGACTGGGTGGACGATCTTTAATTTCACCGTGATGCTTCATGAGGTCATCCACGGCTCGGTCTACGCGGGCCGGCGCAAGGGGGGGGTCTACACCCTGCTCGGCTGGCTCTATGCCTTCCCGAGCGGGATCTCCCGCACTCAGTTCAAACGCTGGCACCTCGATCACCACAGCGGCCTTGGCAGCAGCGAAGCGGATCCGAAGCGGCATCATCTCTCACCGAAGCGCGTGTCGCGCTGGTACAAGCTGCTCTACATGACGCCTGCCCTGATTCCGATCTACTTCCGGGCGGCCGCGACGGAGACAGCGAGCTATGCGCCGGAACTGAGGCGAGTAATTGCCCGGCAGCGGCTGGTGACCGTGCTCGGACAGCTCGCGATCGCATCAAGCATCGTGGTCTTCTTCGGCTGGTGGATCGCGCTGAAGGTCTACTTTGTGCCCTACCTGCTGGTCTTCCCGGTGGCTTTTACGATCAACCGCCTCGGTCAGCACTACTTCATCGACCCGGATGATCCCGCGAAGTGGGGAACGCGCATGAAGCGCTCGCGCTTCTGGGACATGGCGTTCCTCTGGTCGAGCTATCACCTCGAGCATCACTACTTCCCGCGGGTGCCCTTCTACAACCTGCGCCGACTGAATCGCGCCCTCGAACCGTTCTGGGAGGAGATTGGGCACCAGCCCGTGAGCTACCGCGAGCTGCTCTGGAAGTGGTTTGGGCGCAACGCCGTACCCCATACCAACTGGGATTGATCGAGTCAGCTCGAGGCCTGAAGATTTCGGGTCAATCCGGCAGATGATCGGCGAGGTGCTGGTGTTTCTCGGTGAGCTGCCCTCTCAAGACGATCGTCGCGTCGCGAATCGGCTTGGGTAGGAGCGACGGGTCGAGACCGTCCTTGCCGTGGGCCCGAGCCATCTTGACCACGAAGGGGGTGAGTGCCCGCCCGAACGCTTCGGAGGCGTCCCTCGGCAGTTCGCAAGGCAGGTTGTCGACCGCGAGGACCAGGGGGCCGTTGCCATCGAGTTCGTTGATTTGGGCCGTATCGCTCTCCGGCAGGTAGATATAGGTTGGATGGTCCTGATCCGCAGGCTGAATCGTACAGGCGATAGAGCCGCGGATGTCACAGCTAATGTCCCCGATGACCTTCAAACGGGGTTTGCGTGAGCTGGTCCACATCTCCTCTAGAGTCTTGCGGGTGATGAGTTCCGGGAAACGCTTCTCCCAGTAGATTCCGTGAACCAGCAGATCCATGTGGGGCAGGTACTGCTCGAACTGTGCCTCGAAGAGTTCTGGTGAGCGGACGAATTCGTCGAAGTTGAACTCTCCCCCATCGATCTTCCGGTACATGTCTTTCTCGTAGAACACCGTCTTGAAAACGAAGTGACTGGTGCCCTCTGTCGGCATTGCGGGCCGCTCGAGTTCCGCAGGCGCAATCTCGCGCACTGGCAGGAGATCGAAGATCTCCTGGGCACCCATGGAGACCCGGCCGTAACCACTGAAGCCGCAGACGAAGGGGGGGAGCCCTGCGGGGAGACCCTCCTTGGAGATCTGCCGGGAGACTCGGGTGACATCCGCGCGTGCCACCTCGAGGCTCTCGTACTCCCAGGCCCGATTGAGCGAGGCGAAGGGGGTCTCGATTCCCTCGGCGGAAAGTCGCTGTCCGTAGGCCCACAGTGTGTCGAGCATGCCCGCGAGGCCCGCGAAGCGGCCAAAGAAGATCAGGCGCTGGCCGTTGTCATCACAGATGATCTCGTAGTCTGCCAGCGTGCAGCCCCGATCGATGATCGCCTTCAGCATCGGCATGTTGTGGGGCTGGGCCTTGTGGGTATGCGAGAAGAAGAGGTAGGTCTTCCCCGCCTCGAGATGCTTGATGGGGATTTCCTTGACCCCGAAGACGAGCGGACAAGAGCTGATGTCCTGGTGAATCGTTGCGCCGGCATGCTGGTACTCTGCATCGGTGAAGATCCTGACAGGCGAGGGCTGGACGACGACCTCGACGCCTTGGCCCACGATCTG
Organism: Acidobacteriota bacterium; assembly: GCA_024763475.1. GTDB lineage: Bacteria > Acidobacteriota > Polarisedimenticolia > J045 > J045 > JANTFM01. The sequence continues at coordinate 9,703 of JANTFM010000130.1, forward strand.
CGCCACTTGGCTTGGAGTTAGCGGTGCGCGGCGTTCCCAACGGCTCTTGTCTTCTCGGCGAATGGCGATGCGGGGCATGAACAAAGTCTCCTCTGGGCTGGCGGGGATTGTACACACGAGTGCCTATATCCGCATGACGTGGGCCCTTTCGCCGGAGGCACCGTTCTGCGGGTCGTTCAGGCCGTAGATACCAGCGATGAGAAGTAGAATGAACGCTTTGCCAGAGGGGCCGTCTCTGCAGGTCGTTCGAATCGCTCTCGCGAGTCTCGCCACTCGGCCCTTTGAACGCCTTCCTGCGCCTGTTTGAATTGTCCCGATCCGTTCGGCTTGCCCCGTATTAGCTCTCATCTCGTGGCGTGCAGGATACTCGTGGCGTGACACAGAAATCCGTCGCAGGATCTGGCGAGCCATCGACGCCCCTGACGACGTTGGGCCTCCTCCGCATGCTCCCGGTATGCCGTCGTCGTCCGCCTTGCCAGAACCACCGATGGCTCGCCGAAATACGCAACAGACGTCCGTGTTGGGGCACTAGTCCGGATTATGCATGAAGCTTCGAGTCGAAACGGCGTAGATGTACGCTGGCGTGCCCGCAGGTCGGCTCAAACAGCCGAGGTGTACCTGTATGGTACT
>JANTFM010000131.1 GCA_024763475.1 Acidobacteriota bacterium
TGTTCTCGATGATCCGGAACAGACACTCGATGCCCTCGCGCACGTCGGTGAAACAGCGTTTCTGGGCGCCGCCATCGACCAGGTCGATCGGGTAGCCGCGGGTCAGGTGAAGGATGAGCTGCGTGATCGCACGGGACGATCCGATGCGTGCCGAGGCGAGTGAATCGAGGCGGGGGCCGATCCAGTTGAAGGGCCGAAAGAGCGTGAACTGCAGGCCGCGATGCCTGCCGTAGGCCCAGATCACCCGATCGAGCAGCTGCTTGCTCGAAGAGTAGATCCAGCGTTCTTTGTTGATCGGTCCGACGACGAGATGGGAGCTGTTCTCATCGAAGTAGTCGTCAGCGCACATCCCGTAGACTTCGGAAGTCGAGGGGAAAATGATGCGCTTGCCGTACTCGGCGCAGTAGCGCACGATGCGCAGGTTCTCCTCGAAGTCCAGCTCGAAGACGCGCAGCGGATTCCTCACGTACTCCTTGGGAGTGGCGATGGCCACCAGCGGCAGCACGATGTCGCAGCGGCGCACGTTGTACTCGATCCACTCCCGATGGATGGCGATGTCTCCTTCCCTAAAGTGGAAGTCCGGGTGATCGATCACCGTCTCCAGGCGCTTGCTGGACAGGTCCATGCCGTAGATTTCGTAGTCCCCGCTTTCGAGCAGGCGCTCACTCAGATGCGTCCCGATGAAGCCGTTGACGCCGAGAATCAGGATTCGCTTCTTGCGCTGCTTTTCGGCGGCGACACCGACGTGGGGGCCGAATTCCATAGCGCGGGCGAGCCCCAGTTCCCTGGCAAGTTGGGCGCCCCTGCAGTAGATCCCGTTCTCGGTCTGGCCGAAGTCGACGACCAACCCACCCTCGCCGCAAGCAATTTCCAGCGGGTCGAGAGAGAGGATGCTCCCGGCGGGAGCGCTCGGATCGCCCTGCGATTCGCTCGCCTCCCAGACAAAGACTTTGCGCTCACCGACGTGAGAAAACGCCCCGGGGTAGGGCTTGGCGACCGCTCGGACGAGATTGCGCACGCTGCGGTTCTTGCCCTTCCAGTCGATCTCGCCGTCCTTTGCCGTCCGCGCGCCAAAATAGCTGGATTGGGAGGCGTCCTGGCGTCTGCGGGGTGCACGACCCTCGATGAGTTTCGGCAAGGTGTCATCGAGGAGTACGCGCGCCTTCTCGACGGCCTTGAGGTGCAGGCTGTGGGCCGTGTCGTTTTCAGTGATCGGGAAGCTCTCCTGGGCCACGATGTCCCCGGCGTCCGCACGAGGCGTCATGTAGTGCAGGGTGACGCCGCTCTCCGCCTCTCCGTTGACCAGGACCCAGTTCAGCGGAGCTCTGCCGCGATACTTGGGCAGCAGGGATCCGTGGAGGTTCAAGCAGCCTCTTTCCGGGATCTCGAGGATCTCACGCCCGACCAGGTTCCGGTAGTAGAACGAGAAGATCAGGTCCGGCGCCAGGTCGCGAATTCGCTTCACCCAGAGCGGGTGATTGAGATCATCCGGCGCAAAGACCGGAATGGAATGCGTGGCCGCCATCTCCGCGACGGAGCGGAACCAGGTGTTCTCCCCGGGGTCGTCGGGGTGGGTCATCACGGCCTGGATCTCGATACCATGCTTCTGGAGTGCTTCGATGCCTGCGCACCCGATGTTGTGATAGGCGAGGACCACGGCTTTCATCTCACGCTCCTTCCGTGCGAGCCAGGCTCGCGTGGGCCACGTCCTTCGTGGCAGCTGGAGAGTTGCTGTTTTCCGAAGAGCCGATGATCTCTTCGATGAAATAGCGGGGTCGTGCGCGCACATCGTCGTAGATGCGGCCGACGTATTCTCCGACCAATCCGAGGGCGACGAAGATTGCGCCGATGAGGAAAAACAGCCCCGCGAAGACGGTGAACACGCCACCGCCGGCCCACTCCGACCCGTAGAACAGGCGCAGCCCCATCAGGACGATCGCTGCGCCGAATCCACACAGGGCCGCCACCGTTCCACCGACGGTCAGGATGCGCAGCGGGAACTTGGTCATGCTTGTGACGAGATCGAAGTTCAGCGTGATCAGGCGCCAGAAAGAGTACTTGGACTCTCCCGCCTCGCGGGCTGCGTGGGTGACCTCGATCTCTGTCGTCTGGCCGGCGAAGCTGTTGGCGAGAACCGGCAGGAAAGTGCTGCGCTCATGGCACTGAAGCATGGCATCCACGACCGGGCGGCTGTAGGCCCGCAGCATGCAACCGTAGTCGCTCATCAGTACGCCTGTCGCCATCTGCACCGTTCGGTTGACTGTCCAGGAAGCGATCCGCCGGAAGGCGCTGTCCGCCCGGTCCTTGCGGATGGTTCCTACGACGTCATAGCCCTCCTTCATTGTTGCGACCAGGCGCGGGATCTCTTCCGGAGGATTCTGCAGGTCCGCATCGAGGGTCACGATGAGGTCGCCGCGGGTTTTCGCGAATCCCGCCATGATCGCCGCGTGCTGCCCGTAGTTTCGATTGAGCAGGATCGCCACGACCTCGTGGTGCTTTCCTGCGGCGTCGGTCAGCATCTCCCGCGAGCCGTCGCGGCTACCATCATCGATGAAGATCAGCTCAAAGGACGAGGGCATGTTTCGCAGTGCCGCCAGGCAGCGCTCCAGCAGCGGCGAGAGGGAGTCTCTCTCGTTGAACACCGGGATCACCACCGAGACCTCTGGTGTCACCAGATCCACGTTCATCGTCTCAGCTCCTGTTTGATAGCGTCCACCACGTCGTCGACATCCGCCTCACCCATCTGGGCGCTCAGCGGCAGCGACATGATGCGTTCGCTGTTCCATTCCGTATTCGGGAGCGACCCCTGCGGCAGGGACAGGGTCTCCCGATAGTATTTCTGCTGGTGTACGGCGCGAAAATGGATGCCGGTACCAATGTTCCGCGCCTTCAGGCCCTCCATGAACGCATCGCGGCTGCGGCCAGCGCTCTCGATGTCCAGTCGCACGACGAAGAGGTGCCAGGAGTGCTTGAACGGCCACGAGGGAGTCCCGAGTGGAGAGAGTTCTTCGATCTCCTCGAGGCGCCGTGTGTAGTACGCGGCGATCTGCCGCCGTCGCTCGATCAGCGAGTCCAGGCGTGCAAGCTGGCCGAGTCCCAGCGCGGCGGCGATGTCCGGAAGGTTGTACTTGAAGCCTGGTTCCTGGACCTCGGCCTGGGGAGCACGGCCCTGCACTTTCCGATCGTAGGCGCTGGCGGCGAGTCCGTGAAAGCGCAGCCTGCGAACTCGTTCGAGGAAGGCTACGTCATCCGAGCAGATCAGCCCGCCTTCGGCAGTGGTCACGTTCTTGATGGCCTGGAGGGAGAAGACCGATGTGCCGTGCCGGCCGATGGCTTCGCCGCGGTACTCGCTGCCGATCGCGTGGGCCGAATCCTCCACCATGGTGATGCCGCGCTCGTTGCACAGCGCGCGGATCGGGGCGAGATCCAGGGCCGCCCCGGCGAAGTGTACGGGAACGACCAGGCGCGTCCTCTCCGTCAGGCAGGGCTCGAGAGTCTCTCGCGTCACCATCAGCGTGTGGCGATCGACGTCGGCGAAGACCGGCTTTGCGCCTTCCAGCAGGACCAGGTTCGGGGTGGACACCCAGGTCATCGAGGGCGTGACGACCTCGTCACCGTCGCCGATATCCAGCGCTTCGAGGACGAGGTGCATCCCGGCGCTTCCCGAGCTGACCGCCGCACAGTCCTTCGCTCCGTTCAGCTCGCAGACCTGCTCCTCGAGCTGACGGGTCTTGGCGCCGGTGGTGATCCAACCCGAGCGCAGCACGGCCGTGACCGCGGCGATGTCCTCCTCATCGATGGGAGGTCGCGTCAGTGGCAGGAATTCGTCTCTCATGAGCGCAGTACGACCATGACAGCAGCGACACCCTTCTCATCGAGGGGATGTTGCGTCAGTGGCAGGTCTTGGTCTTGCATGTGTCTCCTCCCTGTACTCCGGGGCGTCTCCAGCTAGAAGCCGCTCTTCGAGACGACAGAGAAACGCCAGCGCTTCTCCCCGTCCAATGCGTTCGTGTCGAGTGCGTAGGCAGCGTTGACGTGCAGCGTCGTTCCGCTTCCGGAGGGTGCGAGCAGAAAACGCAGGCCGATCCCCAGGTCGGCATGCAGGTCGCTTGCAGACAGGCCCTCCGAATCTTCCCACGCGCTGCCGAGGTCGAGGAAGGTGGCCACTCCAATGCGAAAGAGGCGGGTCAACTGGCGGTCGGTGAAGACGCGGTGCTCGACCGTCAAGAGTGCAGAGCTGCTTCCGGCGAATGCCCGCGAACGAAAAGCTCGGAGTCCCGTATCGCCCCCGAGGAGCGTGCGTTTGGTTCCTTCGACGTCACGGCCGAAGTTCCAGGTGCTCAACACGGCCAGCGTCTGCTTGGTGCTCAGGCGCTGGTAGTACTGTCCCTCGAGAGTCGTGATGACGTTGATCCAGTGGCCTTCCAGCCGTGTGGCCTGCTGGCTGGCGTGCAGAAGCAAGTAGTGCTCCGGTTTCACTTCGAAACCTTGCCTTGCAGAGAGGTAGATCCGCCCTCCCGTGTCCTGGGACAGGCCGGGGATTGAGACGGACAGACCTACGGTCAGCTCGCGACCGAGAGAGAGGTCATCCACCCGCAGGCCGGAGCGAATCCGCTGGACGCGGCGAAAGTCGATCCGTTGCCAGCTCAACTCTCCCGCGGCCAGGACGAGATCTCGCGCGATGGGGCGGAGATCGGGTCTTGTCGGGTTTCCCGCAGGGTCGGTCAAGGTCCAGTCCTGCCGGTCCCCTTCGATCCCGAGCTTCCAGGTGAAGAGCCGGTCTCCCACGAGGCCCTTGGGAGCTCTCGCATACCCCGCGTAGAACGCCGTGGAGTCCCGGAGCCAGTAGTCGGCGATCTCCCCATCGACGTAGACCCGCTCCTCCGCCTCGAGTCCGCGGGCACGAAACTCCATCGACCAGCGCTCCTCCAGGCGCCAGAAGGGACGCGTGATTGTGAGCTTGTGTTCCCGTCCATCCGAGTTGTTGGAGTAGACGAGCTCGGACCTCCAGTGGGATCCGAAAAGAGAGGGTGAGATGAGCATGAGGCTGGACTGCGTACGGTCCTGGTTGTGGCGCCGGGTCCAGTCAATCCGCTGTCCTGTACCCAGCAGGTTGGTTTCTGAGATCCTGAGCCGGTAGCGCGAGCTGCCGCCCTCGTTGCCGAAGGAGGCGCCGAGCTTGGTGGACCAGGCGTCCTGGACGGTCACCCGCAGGAGGCAGCCGCCGCCCTCCACGCTTTCCGCACGGACCCACGCGTCCTGAATGAACTTGAAGACCCGCAGCTCTCGTTCCGCTTCCTCGACGCGCTCGGCCGTGCAGGGATCTCCCACCTGGAGCGTCAGGAGCGCGCGCACCGTGCGCTTGCGGGTCAGATTCGGTCGGTGGATCACGTTGAGCAGGCGGTAGGCCCAGGTGTGATGATCGCTCTCGCCCAGATCGAAGACATTCGTGGGCTCGATCTCGATCGCGACCACCTTCGGCGGGTTCGCCCCCGGATCCTCGGCCCGTACCCAGGGAAGCGTCGCGCTCGCCAGGATGCAGGCCACTCCAATCCAGGTTGAGGCGCGCACTGGGATGCAGGCAGACAGAAGGCTCCAGGTGGTTCCGGGGTCGTTCGGACACGATGCTTCGCCTCGAAGTCTCACGTCTCGTCCGGCCTAGTGGTCTTCCCGCCGCGCCCGGGCGGAGGGATTGAGGTGGATCTCGTAGAAATCGGTGGAAAACTCCGGATGGTCGCCGTCTGCGACGGATAGGAACAGCTCCTTTGAGGGTCGATCCAGTACCAGGTACACAGGCTGGTCGGAGCTCCAAATCGCGGCGAACTCCTCGGCGCTCGGGAAGCGCCGCGTGCGCTCCTGCGGGCTCAGACGCGAAATCCCGTAGGCGAGCTCTCCCGTATATGCGGCGACGCCGATGGTCCTGCGGAGGCCTGGGGGGATGGACTGGGGGTAGTAGCCGAACGAGTAGATGGCGTCTCCCGGCTCCAGTTGCTCTTCCAGCCATCGGACCATCTGCTGCGATTCGTGCTTGTCTGCCGCGATGATGGGGGACGCGACCTCGATCCCCGCGTAAAGGGCCATCGAAGACGCCCCGCAGAGCGCGACGGCCAGCGCGATTCGCCGACTCGACAAGACCGTGCCGATTGCTGCCAAGGCGGCAAGACCGCCCGCTGCCACCAGCCCAATAGCCTGTGTTCGACCTGGAGCAAATGACGAGATCCATCCCGCAGCTCCAGCGAGGAGGGCCAGAGCGCTGGCCAGCGCGATGAGCCCGGCGGCCCAGAACTCGGGGAACGGGCGACGGGAGCTCTCCGCTGCTCGTGTCCACCACGCCTCAATCTCCAACCCCAGCGCCACCGCAAGCGGGGGCAGGAGGGGCAGGATATAGGGGATGAGCTTGGAGCGGGAGATCGAGAAGAAGACAAAAGTGAAGAGGATCCAGGACGCAAGGAAGGTCAGTGCGCGCTCGTCGGGCAGGAGCATCCTGTCGTCTCGCGAGGACCGCGAGAATCTCTTCAGGCAGGAGATGAGTGCGGCCCAAGAGCTCCTTGCGCAGCGGGGGACGAGCGCGGCCCAGGGCAGGATGCCGAAGAGGATGATGGGGATGAAGATGTAGGGGGGTTGCTCCCGTGCGGCGATGGCCGTCGTATAGCGGAGGAAATGTTCTCGAACGAAGTAGAACCAGAGCTGCTCCGGGTCTCGCAGCGCGATGATGATGTGCCAAGGGGCCGCGATCGCCAGGAAAACGCCCAGGCTGCTGGACCAGGGGACGGACCTGAGGACTCGCCACGAGCGGGAGAGCGTCAGGTAGATCACCACGATGCATCCAGGCAGGACGATCGCGATCAGCCCCTTCGCCAGCATGGCGAGCGCGGCGAAGGCGAAGGCAGCGCGCCACCACCAGCGCGAGCAGGCCGGACTCCTGCCCGTGCCGTCGGGCTGATGGGCCATCCAGAAGCAGATCAGGCTCCACTCCACGAGCACCGCGAGCACCATGTCGATCAACGCGACCCGCGCCAGCGCCAGGAAGAGCGGCGAGGATCCGAGTATCACTGCGGCCAGCCAGCCCGCGCGCGACCCCTTCATCGAGCGGCCCAGGAGCAGGACGCCCGCGAGCCCGATCAGGCTGAAGAGGGCACCCGGCAGGCGAGCGGCGACCGGCCCCGTCCCAAAAAGGCAGATGGCTCCCGCGGTCAACCAGTAGTGTAGCGGTGGTTTCTCGTAGTAGAGCACTCCGTTCAGCCGTGGTGTGACGAAGTCGCCGCTGGCGACCATCTCCCGCGGAATCTCGAGGTAGCGTCCCTCGTCCGGATCCATCAGCGGCCGCAGCCCCAGGCTACCTAGATGCAGTCCGACCAGCAGGAGCAGCAGAATCGCTGATCCCACGATCGCTCCGCGCGATCTCGCAAAGCTCGGCCCCCGCCCGCCGGGCAAGGCCTGCTTCCGTTCGCTTCGCCTCGAGGCCACGTCCTCTTCCCCGGCGCACGACGGTAGCCACAGACGGCGACCGTCCTTGCGCTCTCGTCGCGTAAGAGTCACCCCGGGGGGCTTTTCCTTCGGGGAAAAGGAGCGATTCCCGTGGAGGGGTCAGGCCCGGGACGCTCCTCCGGGTGGAGCAGCTCAGGGGTGGCGGGAGGCCTCCGTTGTGTCAGATGAATCGTGCCGGATCGATTCGTCGTTTGCTTCGGGGTGCGGGGTGAGAGTCGAGGCTGTGGATATTCGGGAGGAATCTTCGGCATCGGTCGCATGAGTCCTCCCCCTTCCAGAACGTCTTCCAGAAGACCCTGGCCCGCACGATTCACGAAGCTTCGAGTCGAAACGCCGTAGATGAAAGGGCCGCTCTCCAGGCCATCGGGTGGGCGTCGAGCCTGAGATCGCCGAGGCGGAGCACTCGTGCGTGTTCTGTGAGACGATCACCCCAGCAGGCCCCAGCGGAACTGCTGATGATCGCCGGAGTTGCGGTTGTGTGGACGACCGAGCCTGACGGCCGAGGAGTCGGCGTCTGGCGTGGAGATTTGAGCGCATGACAATCAATCTGTACGCGGCGTGGATCGGGTTTCTCTTTGGCGGAATCGCCGGTGCCGCAGGGGGGATGTTTTTTCACGACGAAGATTGGCTGGGCGGCTATGGGTCCTGGCGGCGGCGGATGATGCGGTTGGGGCATATCTCGTTCTTCGGGATCGGTCTGCTCAATCTCTCCTTTGTCCTCAGCGCCAGGGCGCTGGGGCTGGAAAACGGTCTTCGGCTGGCCTCGGCGCTGCTGATCGTGGGGGCCTTCGCGATGCCGCTGGTCTGCTATCTCTCAGCGTGGAAGATGTCTTTCCGCCACCTGTTCTTCATCCCGGCGGCGTCTGTCATCGCCGGCATCGGCCTGCTATTGGCCAGGATGATGAGCCGATGAACATCGGATTGTTTCCTCTCAGCGGCATACGGGCGTGTGACGAGGAGCTCCTCCGTCTCGGACTGAACCTGCCGGGATTCGTGGAAAGGAGCAAGACCATCGCGTCACTGCCGAGCCTCGGGCTACTGACCCTGGCCGGCATGACGCCCTCCCGGCACCGCCTGCACTACGTCGAGGTGCCGGAGGGGAGACTCCTGGACCCGGTGCCCCGCGGGCTGGACTTGGCCGCGATCTCGAGCTACAGCGCCCAGATCGATGAGGCCTACGAGCTGGCCGAGAGCTTCAAGGCGGCCGGAGTCCCGACGGTGATCGGCGGGCCCCACGTGACGGTTGTTCCGGAGGAGGCCGCCTTGCACTGCGATGCCGTTGTGGCCGGGGAGGGGGAGGCCTCTTGGCTGGAGGTGTTGGACGACGCCGAGCGCGGCCGTCTCAGGCAGTACTACGGTGCCGCCGACGGCGCTTACGACCTGAGCGCCGCTCCGTTGCCTGCCTTCGAGTTGCTCGACATCTCCAAGTACAACCGGCTGACGGTGCAGACGAGCCGGGGGTGCCCGCACGCTTGCGAGTTCTGCGCCAGTTCGGTGTTGCTGACCAGCAAGTACAAGCAGAAGCCCGTGGCCCGAGTACTCGAGGAGATAGAGAAGATCCTCACCATCTGGAAGCGTCCCTTCATCGAGTTTGCCGATGACAACAGCTTCGTGAGCCACTCCTACTGGAAGCAGCTCCTGCGGCCACTGAGGGGCAAGGGGCTGAAGTGGTTCGCGGAGACCGATCTGTCGGTGGCCGAGGACGGGGAGCTGCTCGACCTGATGCGGGAGACGGGGTGTGCCCAGGTGCTGATCGGGCTGGAGAGCCCCACAGAGGCAGGGCTGGGGGGCATCGAGCTGCGCAGCGACTGGAAGCTGAGGAGCTGCTCCCGGGCCAGGGAGGCGATTCGGACGATACAGGCCCACGGGATCACGGTGAATGGTTGTTTCGTGATTGGTCTCGACGGGCAGACCACAGAGGTTTTCGATCAGGTCTTCGAGTTCGTGAAGGATTCTGGCCTCTACGAGGTTCAGGTGACGATCATGACGCCCTTTCCCGGCACGCCGCTCTATTCCCGCCTGGAGGCGGAGAACCGGTTGCTGGAGCCTCGGAGCTGGAAGAAGTGCACCCTTTTCGACATCAACTTCGTCCCGTCGGGAATGTCCGTGGCGGAGCTGGATGCAGGATTCAAGAGGCTGGCGGTCGAGTTGTACAGCGAGGAGTTCACGAAGTGGCGGAGAAGGCGTTTCCGAAGCGAGCTGAGAAAACAGCGCCATTCGAAAGGGGTGCAAGGATGAAGAGGATCGGATCGATTCGGACCTTGTTCACTGCGGCCGGCATCTACGACGGGTTGCTGGGGATCGCCTTTCTCTTCGCTGGTGGGACCGTGTACCGTTGGTTCGATGTGGTGCCGCCGAACCATCCGGGATACGTCCAGTTTCCGGCGGCCTTGCTGATCGTCTTCGCCTTGATGTTCCTCGCCATCGCCGCGGATCCGGCCCGAAACCGCAACTTGATTCCCTACGGTATTCTGCTCAAGGTTTCCTATTGCGGCGTGACCGGGTACCACTGGCTCACCGCCGGGATTCCGGAGATGTGGAAGCCCTTCTGCGTCCTCGACTTCATCTTCTTGCTGCTCTTCGTTTGGGCCTGGACGGCGCTCCGCGCAGGCACTGCCTCTAAGAGAACGAAGCTCGGGTCTGGACGAAGCCAATCAATATCCCGGCCGCGATGATCACGAACCACAGTCACGAGGATCACGAACCACAGTCACGAGGATCACGAACCACAGTCACGAGGATCACGAACCACAGTCACGAGGATCATGAACCACAGTCACGAGGATCACGAACCACAGTCACGAGGATCACGAACCACGGAAATGT
>JANTFM010000132.1 GCA_024763475.1 Acidobacteriota bacterium
GGAGACTCGATCATCGTAGGTGATCCCACTCCGCACGCACATCAGGCCTACTCGTCGATAGGTGCTGTCGAATCCGATCAAGTCATCAGCAGAATCAGCACATCCGATGATCTCCACGTCGTTGGCGATCTCCAGGCTAGGGGAAGCGTCTCTACGGATGGCGTCCTTGTCGCTGGTACGGATATGCCCGACCCGGACCAGGGCTTCTCTTCCATCGGAGACGTTTCTTTGTCGCAGGTGGAAATCGAAATAAATGAAGATAAAGATTTTTATATTCAAGACGACCTTCAGGTTGGAGATACATTGTACGTGGACTCGCGTATCGGAGATGCGATAAGCACGGTAGCCAAGTACGGGCAAGAATTCTTCATCGACTCAAATTCCGGAATCTACCAGCAGAATATTGACTGGTATCATAACGGACTGTCGGCGGGCTCTTCGGAGCAGATCGCCCAGCTGAGGGAGTCTGGTAGCTTCAGGATCAAAGGAACGCTTTACGAGAACTACGCCTTCGACATTGCGGAGGTCTTCCTGGCCGCGGAAGCGATGGAGGCAGGCGACTTGGTTCGAGTCGACCCGCTCAACCCGATGGCCGTTCTCAAGAGCAGTGGCGAAGATGATGGATCGGTGATTGGCATCGTCAGCACGGCACCCGGAGTCGTGCTTGGCGGAGCACCTTTCAACGCGGAGGAGCTGCGCGAAATCTGGGGAGAGGAGCTGTATCAACGTTTTGTCTCGCAGCAAAGTGACATCTCAGCGAAACTCATCTCCGAGTCTCCAGAACTCGGCCAGATGCTTGCCCGCGTCGAGAAGCTGGAAGACGAGGCCGGAAGCAATCCTTCCTCGAAACGCGACCCCGCAGTGCGGCTTGGCGACCCACGGGGCAACTTCGAGGCCGAGCTCGAGGGCCTTGCCCTTGAGCAATTCTTTCGCCGCCAGACTGCGCCTATCGCGTTGGCGGGTCGGGTGCCCGTGAAGGTCGACGCAGCATACGGGGCCATCGCAACGGGAGATCCACTCTCTCCCAGCCCAGAACCTGGTGTGGCGATGAAATGCAATGGCCGCGGTCCCGTGGTCGCCACGGCCCTTGAAGCTTTCTCCGAGGGGCGAGGGACACTTCTCGCCCTGGTGACGCGCAGCGGCTTCACCAGGGGCTCCGACGCTGCGGAGGCACCCGCGGAAGAGCAGCAGATCGCAGAGACTCGCGAGCAACGCACGCCCGACCCGGAAAGCGGCAGGCAGGCGCCTGCGGGGCATCTTCAGGTAGTACTCGACAGCGAAGCCAACGACCGGGCGCGCTTCTCGGTCTACCGGGACGGCAAAGAAGGTCTTGGCGACGAGGTGTTCCGTGTGGACGACGAGGGGAACGTCTTTGCCATGGGGGCCTTCAGCCCCGCGTCGAGGGATGTGGCGGAGTACTTCCCCGTAGGTGAGCTCGTGAGCGCCGGGGACGTGATCATCGCCTCCCGAGACGTCGCAGGCACTTTCGAGCGATCCCGCATGCCCGGCGACCGGGCTGTGGTCGGCGTCGTGGCGGCGTCACCCGGTGTGACACTGGGGCGGAGCCTCGAGGGTATCGCATCGGCTGACGCGGCGCTGGCCGAAGAGCTGGATCTGGCGCGGCGAAGCGGTGACCGGGAAGCCGAAGCAGCTCTCTGGACCGAACTCGAAGAGCGATTCCTCTCCAGCCACGCTCCCATTGCCCTGACCGGTACCGTCGACGTCAAGGTGGATGCTGGCTACGGCGGGATCCGGGTGGGCGATCTACTGACAAGCTCCCCGACTCCTGGACACGCCATGCGCACCGACGACCCGCTGCCCGGCACCGTTATCGGCAAGGCGCTTTCGCCGCTTCGTACCGGCACGGGTGTCGTGCGCATGTTGGTGATGATCCGTTGATTCATTAGCGCAGGAAGAGCAATCCCCTGCGTCTTTTCCGTGAGGCGCCCCGACCATCGCCGCGGAACCACGAACCGGGAGTTCCGTTTGCCCGGCGAAGCCGGCAAGCGAAGACGGGACCTCCTGGTTTTGCCGCGGGCCTGTGTCCACAGGTTCTGGCGCCGCGGGCTCACCGGAAGCGGCTTGTCCCCAGTGCCTCGTTTTCCTATCATCTCCTTGTGAACGATCACGACGTCACGGCTCTTCTTCATGAGATCAACTCAGGTGCGCGAGGCGCATTGGATCGGCTGTTGCCCCTCCTCTACCAGGAGATCCGCGAGATCGCGGCCTGCCATATGAGCCGCGAACGCAGAGATCACACCCTCCAGCCCACCGCCCTGGTCCACGAGGCCTACCTGCGACTGGTGGACCGCAAGCAGTCGAGCTGGGAGAACCGCGCCCACTTCCTCGGTGCCGCATCCCAGGTCATCCGAAGGGTGCTGGTCGAGCACGCGCGCGCGCGAAAGCGCGTCAAACGGGGGGGCGGGATGTTTCTCGTCACCCTTCCGCGGGAGCTGGCGGGAGGGGAGATGGCCGACCTGGATCTGATCGCCCTCGACCGGGCCCTCGAGCGGCTCGGCAAAGAGGACCCAGACGAGCGGGCCGTCGTCGAGCTGCGTTTTTTTGGCGGTATGTCCGTTCCCGAGATCGCCAAGGCCCTCAACACGTCGACCCGCACGGTGGAGCGACGCTGGACCTTCGCGAAGGCCTGGCTATTCCGCGAACTTCATGGCGAGGACCCGGCTCGGGACCACGAGAGTGAGTAGCTCCGACCGCGCCCGGATCAAGCGCCTCTTCGAAGAGGCCCTCGCGAGGCCCGTCGAAGAGTGGGAGCCCTTTGTCCGGGAGGCGTGCGGCGGAGATTCTCAGCTGGAGGAGGAGCTTCGATCGCTCCTGGCGGCCCACCATGAATCGAGGGAGTTCCTGCGGACCGGCCAGGTGGCCGCCGCGCTCGGCGAGATCGTCCAGGGAGCGTCCGAGACGCTGACCGGCCAGCGGATCGGCCCCTTTGAAGTGCTCGGCCTGCTCGGCCGGGGGGGCATGGGAGCGGTCTACCGGGCCCGCCAGGAGAACCCCCGGCGAGAGGTGGCCCTCAAGCTGATCGACCGGATGATCGCCTCCAAGACCCTGCTGCGCCGATTCGAGGTCGAGGCCCAGGTGCTTGGTCGCCTGCGCCATCCCGGCATCGCCCACATCTACGAGGCCGGCACCTCCAGGAGCGAGTTCGGCAACCGTCCCTACTTCGCCATGGAGCTGGTGGAGGGGATGCCGATCGATCACTTTGCCGACCAGAAGAATCTCGACCAACGCGACCGGATCCGCCTGATGATCCGGGTCTGCGACGCGGTGCAGCACGCCCACCGAGTCGGGGTGATCCACCGGGATCTCAAACCGGCCAACATCCTGGTCACCCGCGAGGGGCAACCCAAGATCCTCGATTTCGGTATCGCCCGCACGACGGATACCGACCTGCAGGTGACCACGCTGGCAGAGAGCCACACAGCTCTGGTCGGCACCCTTCCTTTCATGAGCCCCGAGCAGGTGCGAGGCAATCCGGACGAGTTGGATACCCGCTCTGACGTCTACGCCCTCGGCGTTCTCTGCTTCCAGCTTCTGACGGGGAAACTCCCCCGCGACCTGAAAAACCGCACCATCACCGACGCGATCCTCATCATCACCAGCGAGAAGCCCAGGAGCCTCCTGGCCGCCAGCGGCACCGCCTTCCCCTCCGATCTCGAAACCATCGTCGCCATGGCACTCGAAGGGGACAAGGAGCGACGCTACGGATCGGCTTCGGACCTTGCGGGCGACCTGCGGCGCTATCTAGATGGCCAGCCCGTCACGGCGCACCCACCGGGCGCGCTCTACCAACTGCGCAAGATGGTCCAGCGAAACCGCCTGGCGGCAGTCCTGGTAGCCTCGCTGGTACTGATCTCCCTGGGATCAGCTGTCGTCATGGGCCTGCAGGCCAAGCGCACGGCGAATGAAAGGAATCGTGCGAACCTCGAGGCCGAGACCGCGACCACAGTCTCCGAGTTTCTCGAGAGCCTCTTCGCGGCGGCAAACCCGGAGATATCCCGGGGCAAGCAGTGGACCGCCAGGGACCTGCTGGACAAGGGCGCGGAGCGCATCGAAGAGGAGCTGACCGACCAGCCGCAGGTCAGGACACGGCTCCAGGTCGTCCTGGGAACCACCTACGAGAGCCTCGGCGAGGGGAAGCGCGGCGTTCGACTGCTCGAAGAGGCGGTGGCGTCGGGCCGTAAGATCGCGGCCGAAGAGATCGAGGCTGCGGCGCGCGCCGGATTCGCAGATGGCCTGAGAGCGCTGGCACGTCTGCGCTCGCGGCAGGAGAGAGGAGAAGACGCCGTGGCGCTCTGCCGCGAAGCGCTCGCCTTCTCTGAGAAGGCCTTCGGAGTCGAAAGCAAGGACTACGCCACGAGCATCAACACGCTGGCCTATCACCTGGCGGGAACAGGCCACAGCGATGAAGCCCGGACCTTGGTCCTGGCGGGACTCAAGCTCCGGGAACGCCTGCTCGGACCGGAACACCCCGACGTGGCCTGGAGCCGCTACCAATACGCCTGGCTGCTCGCGAAAGCCAACGAGACTCAAGCTGCGGCCGATCAGTTCCTGGCGGCCTGCGGAATCTGGGAACGAAGCTACACGGAGAACCATCCCCAAACCGTCTGGTGCCACCACGATCTCGCGCTGATTCTGGGACAGCTCGAACGTTACGATGAAGCGATCAGCTATGCGAAGCGCGCTCTCGAGGCCTCCAAGCACATCTATGGCAACGAACACCCCGCGGTGGCTCGCTACATGAACAACGTTGGTTTCCTTCTCGTGAACGCGGGCAGGGACGAGGAAGCTTTTCCCTACTACCTCTCTTCACTCGAGATGAACAAGAAGCTGTTGGGCCCGGATGCCGAGGCCTTGGTTCATCAGCTCAGTACTCTCTCAGACATCGCCTTTCGATCGGGCGATCTCGAGAAAACCGAACAGCTCACAAGAGAGCAACTACGGCTCGCAAACACCCACCACAGCGACAAGGAAGAGTTGGTTCGAGAAGCTGAGCGGAGGCTTCAGTGGATCCTCGAGCAACGTTCCAAGGCCGCGTCAGAGAAGTAGCTCAGGGGCATGGATCGGAATTCGCTCGCTC
This sequence comes from Acidobacteriota bacterium, assembly GCA_024763475.1. Lineage (GTDB taxonomy): Bacteria > Acidobacteriota > Polarisedimenticolia > J045 > J045 > JANTFM01. Next base: position 5,099 of record JANTFM010000132.1, read on the forward strand.
CGACCCCTCGCTGTCCCACCCCTTGCTCCCCTCTTCGAGAAGGCGGTTTTTCGCGGTCGCCAGGTAGTAGAACCCATCGCCGGGCACTCCCGGAATCTCTCCATCAGAGTGGGAAAGCCCCTTGATCCCGTGTTCCAGGCAGCCCCCGTAGTCCAGCCCCGCCAGTGACCCCAGAAAGCCGCGGTAGAGGTTGTATGTACCCGCCGAGCGTTCACTATTCCAGTTGAGCGTTACGTCGTCACTGAAACGAAGTTCCAGCACTTCGCTTGGCGGGGGAAAGGCCGAGATGAACCCCCCCGCCATGGAGAAACTCTGGCTCGAGAGCAGCTCCCCGGCCAGGCCCTCCCCGATCGACTCGAGGGAGAGGCTGAACGAGCCGGATGAAGCGCTCACGCCATCATCCGGACGACCACCGGCATTGAGGACGGACTGCTCGAGACTGTAGCTGCTGCTGGACTGCCCCAGGGTCGCGGCAGCGCTGAACAGGATTAGAAACGGGATCACGATCCGTGGCCGCAGGGCGCAACAGGTCGGCATGGTCATTCCTCCTCTACTGCAGATGGCGACAACTCGTATCAAACCCCGCCACGGACCCCGGCCGGCCTCGCAATAGCGCTTCGACGCCAGCAACGAAGCCGCGGTCCCTGTCGGTTTAGTCGGCACATCCGGGAAGCTGGCCCACTTGGGCAAGGAATCGCTGCAGCTTGGGGTCTGCAGCGTGGAGATCAGCGAATCCCGCAATCAGCGCGCTCAGACCGTCGCGCAGCGGAACCCGATGGTATTGAAAACGCTGTAGGCCGATCAGCACCAGGTAGCGCAGTGCTGCTCCACGCGAGGCCGGCGGGACCTTCTGTTCGCCCGGTGTCGTGCGCAAGGAGAGTTCTCCAGCGGTGTTTGTCGATTGCCTGAACAACCAAGTGAACGTCGCCACCAGAGGATCGTGTGGATTTCGTAGTGCGCACGCGAGCCAGACCTGCCCCTGCCTCGACTCACAAGAGCAGCAGAGGGCCAAGAAAAACGGGCGGCCCGAAGCCGCCCGTTTCAGGAACCCGATGAGGCCAGGCTCAGGCCGAAGGAAGATCTCCCCCACCCTGGTCTTCTTCGAGCTCAGAGACGAAGTGTTCCGCCATCCGGTGGTGGTCTTCGTCCTTCATCGAGCGACGGATCACTTTTGTCGCCACCTCGAGGGCCAGATCGGCGGAACTCCTGCGCAACTCCGCGAGAGCTGCACGCGTCTCCTGCTCGATCTGCTCGCGACCCCGTACGAGCACTTTCTCGTACTCCTCGCGCGCGTCATCGACGATGCGCTGCCGCTCGCGCTTGGCCTCCTGCTGGGCCTCCACAATCATCTCGGAGCTCTCTCGGCGAGTCGTGTCCAAGAGGACCTGGTGCTCGGTGAGCAACTTGGCGGCCTCGGTGCGCTCGGACTTGGCCTCGTCGATCGCCCCGCGGATCGCGACATCCCGCGCGTCGAGTTTGCCGACCAGGGCTCCCCATCCCCAGCGCCAGAGCACCAGGAGAAGGAGCAGGAAGATGATCAGGGTCCAGATCGAGAGGCCTGGAGTGATCCGTAGCAGCGGGTTGCCACCGCCGTGACCGCCTCCGGCAGCCAGGACGACCAGCGCTTGCGCAAGCATGTTAGGCCCTCAGATCAGCTGAAAACGATCAGGATGCAGACAACCAACCCGACGATCGCAACGCCTTCGAGAAGGAAGAGCGGCAGGTTGACCGCACCCGTGATGCTGTCGGCGGCGGACGGTTGCCGGGCGATGCTCTCGGCAGCGGCGGCAGCGAAGCGGCCGATGCCCAGTCCGGCACCGATCGCGATCAGGCCCGCGCCAATGCCAGCGCCCATCTTGCCCAGAGACATGGCACTGCTCGCGGCATGCCCAGCGTCTTGGGCGAGGGCCATCCCCGGAGCGAGGAAAAGGAAGAGAATCAACGTGAGTGCGGCGTAGCTCAGAAACTTCTTCATGACAGCCAGGTCCTCCGGTCCTCCCACATCTTGAATTAATGATGCGGGTGAAGTGCCATTCCAATAAATATTCCACTTAGCAGCGCAAAGACATACGCCTGCACAAAACAGACGATTATTTCGAGCAAAAGCATCCCGACGGCGAGGAGTGCGACCGGAATACCTACAAGAGAACTCTTGATGATGAAGATGATCGCCATCAGGGCCAGCAGCCCCATGTGACCGGCCGTCATGTTCGCCGCGAGTCGCATGGTCAACGCGAAGGGCTTGACGAACATCGAGAGGGTCTCGATCGGGAGCAGCAGGAACCAACGCACCAGGAAGGGTGCGTCCTTCGGTGCGAGGTGGGAAAAGTAGCCGATGACACCGTTCTGCGCGATGCCGAACCCCATGATCGCGAAGAAGGTGACCACCGCCAGCGCCATCGTCACCTGGAAGTTCCCGGTCGCCGTCGAGGCACCCTGCACGATGGCGGGTGCGGTCAAACCCGAGAGATTCGCGGCCAGGGAAACCGACTCTCCCAAGGGGAGCAGGCCGAGCAGGTTACAGGTCAGAATGAAGAAGAAGAAGTTCAGCAGCAGCGGAGTGACCTTCTTGGCCCACTTCTCTCCGGAGTACTTGAGCGCCACGTCCCGATAAAAGTGCGCCACAAAGGGGTCGATCATCTGAGACCAGCGACTGCGCGGAACACCCTGATCGTCGTAACCCGCAACCGCTCTGCGCATCCCGATCATCACGAGCACGGCCGCGACAATCATCATCACGCTCGCCTTCGTCAGATAGACCGGCCAGTCCCCGTATCCGAAGTCGGATACGTGGTGCAGGATGAGTTCGCCGGCGTCGAACGGGCCATCGCCAGCGGAGGCGAAGAGTCCCGCCGTCATCGTGGACGCGAGGGCGTCAGCCATCATTCCCGTCATCTCCCGCTCTTCTGCACCGCCAAGCCTCCCATCCAGAGGAGGCCAACCAGCCAGAGAGAACTCCCACGGTCACCGCCGGTCCGTTCCAACCCAATGGACCAACAGCTCCCGCAACCAGCACCAACACCAGCACCATCCGCCCGAAGACCCGAATGATGCGTCCCTTCATCAGTACTTCGAAGGACTCCCTTCGAAGTGGTACTGCCCACGACAGCGCCGAACACGCCAGAAACGCACCGGCGAAACTGGCCGTTCCATCCAGGAAAAACCCGTTCACGACCGGTCCTTCCGTTGTCCCAGCGCCACCCGTGCAACCTCGTACAGGCCCACGATCAGCGCGAGCAGCAGGCCCAACAGCAAGAACCAGGGCTTGGTTCCCAGCCGGCCATCCAGCCAGAGCCCCCCGAGGCAGCCCACGATCAGCAGCGTGGTCAAGATCCACGAGGCGCTCATGAACGGAGCGGCCTGGCGGAGGATCCTGATGAGCGCGCCCGCAGGTTTTTCGGGTCGATCTGCGTGGCGGGGAATGCTACCAGATTCCGTCCTCTTCGCAAAGCGGTGATGCGCTTCGTCTTTATCCATAGCAGTCAGATCAAGTTAGCTCACTCTGCCGAGGGCAGGCTCACCGAGTCTCCGGTCGACTGAGGAGCGTCCGGAGGCAATGCGACCGGCAGGTCGAAGGCTTCGAGAACGGGCGAGACCTGGGTCTTGATCAGGCGATCCACCGGAGCCTCGATGATGGTGAAGAAGGGCTTCGGATAGAGCCCGATCCAAACAGCGAGGACGATCAGCGGAATCAGCGTCCATTTTTCGCGCCAGGAAAGGTCCGGCAAACCCTCGTTCTTGGGATTCGTCGCCTGCCCAAACACGGTCTTCTGGTAGACCCATAGCAAGTAGACCGCTCCGACGATGATGCTCGTGGCCGAAACGACGGTCCACCAGAAGGGTGCCAATCCGAAGAAGCTGAACGCAGCTCCATCGACCTGCGCCAGGCCAACCAGGATCGTCAATTCGCCGACAAAACCGTTCAACAACGGGAGTCCGGCCGACGAAAGCATCGCGATCATGAAGAACGTGGAGAAGGTCGGCATCGTAGTGGCCAATCCACCGTACTCGCTGAGCAGCCGTGTGTGACGCCGCTCGTAAATGATCCCGATGATGAGGAAGAGCGCGCCGGTCGAGATGCCGTGATTGAGCATCTGCAACACGCCGCCCTTCACTCCGGTGAGATTCAGCGTGAACAAGCCGATCATCGTGATACCGAGATGGCTCACCGAGGAATAGGCGACCAGCTTCTTCCAGTCTTTCTGAACCAGGGCCACCATCGCGCCGTAGATGATGCCGATGACGCAGAGCGTGAGCAGCCACCAAAGATGGTCCACGACCTGCTTCGGGAAGATTGGCAAGATGATCCGATAGAAACCGTAGGTTCCCATCTTCAGCAGCACACCAGCCAGGATCACCGAGCCGGCGGTCGGTGCCTCGACGTGTGCATCCGGCAGCCAGGTATGAAACGGGAACATCGGCACCTTGACCGCGAAACCGAGGAAGAAGGTCAGGAAGACCCAGCCCCCCACGCTCCACGCCGCCGTGGCCGGACCGAGCGTCTGGAGCAGTTCCAGGTCGAAAGTGCTCCCGCCGCTGAGGTGGTCGCCCGCAAAGAAATAGAGGGCGATGATGCCGAGCAGCATGAACACGGAGCCGAAGAGGGTGAAGAGGAAGAACTTGATCGCGGCGTAGAGCTTACGCGTCCCACCCCAGATCCCGATGATGAAGTACATCGGGATCAGCATCACCTCCCAGAAAATATAGAAGAGGAAGAGGTCGAGGGAAACGAGGGCCCCCAACATGCCGACCTGGAGCAGCAGAAAGCAGGCATAGTACGCCTTCACCCGGTCCTTGATCGAAGTCCAGGAACTCAGCAGGCAGATGAAGCCCAGAAGAGTGGTCAGCAGGACGAGGAGCAGCGAGACCCCGTCGAGACCCATCTTGTACTGCACACCAAGGTCGGGAATCCAGTCGTGACGCTCGATGAACTGAAACCCGCCATTGGAACTGTCGTAGTCCAACAGCAGCAGCAACGAGAGAACGAAGTCCGCAAGGGCGGCCCACGTTGCGAAGTGCTTGATTAACGCGGTGTTCTTCTTTGGAAGCAAGAGAACCACCACCGCGGCAACCAGGGGCAGAAACGTGATGAGCGTAAGGATGTTGTTCGTCAGCATCCCC
>JANTFM010000133.1 GCA_024763475.1 Acidobacteriota bacterium
CAAGGTGGTCGAGGGCCTCGGTCCGTCGCTGTACGACCGTCAGATGAGTGACGCCGAATTGAAGCTTCGCGTGATGGAGATGCTCGAGTGGGCCCTCGATCAGGAAGCATCGGTCGCGCTCTCCCGTACCGACCGCCTCACGCTCCTTCAGGAGATCGCGGACGACGTCCTCGGTTATGGTCCCATCGATCCCTTCCTCTCCGACCCGGAGGTGACGGAGGTCATGGTCAATGGACCACACTCCGTCTGGGTCGAGCGCCACGGCCGCCTGACCAGGACCGATACCCGATTCGTTGACTCGACGCACCTCGAGCGGATTATCGAGAAGATCGTCGGCCAGGTCGGTCGCCGTATCGATGAGTCGAATCCGATGGTCGACGCCCGTCTCCCCGATGGCTCCCGTGTGAACGCGGTCATCCATCCACTCGCGATCGGCGGACCGTTCCTCACGATCCGGAAGTTCGCCGTCGATCCTTTCACGATCGACGACCTCATCGCTAACGACACACTGAACGAGCAAGTCGCCGGGTTGCTGCGCCGCTGCGTCCGGGGCCGCCTCAACATCGTCGTCAGTGGAGCCACCGGTTCAGGTAAGACGACATTCCTCAACGTGCTGTCGAACTTCATTCCCGAGGACGAGCGCATCGTCACGGTCGAGGACGCTGCCGAGCTTCAGCTGAGTCAGATCCACGTTCTGACGATGGAGTCCCGCCCGGCCAACATCGAGGGAACCGGTCAGGTGACCATCCGCGATCTCGTGCGCAACACCCTGCGTATGCGCCCGGACCGGATCATCGTCGGTGAGGTTCGCGGCGGCGAGTCGCTCGACATGTTGCAGGCGATGAACACCGGCCACGACGGATCGCTCACCACCGTCCACTCGAACTCTCCTCGGGACACGTTGGCCCGCATCGAGACGATGGTGCTGATGGCGGGCATGGACCTCCCCGTCCGGGCCATTCGCGAACAGGTCGCGTCGGCACTGGACCTCGTCGTACACGTTCACCGTCTGCGTGATGGAACCCGCCGCGTGACGCACGTGACCGAGGTTGTTGGCATGGAAGGCGACATCATCACCCTCCAGGACATCATGCTGTTCGACTATGGCATGGGTGTCGACGAGAACGGCAAGTATCTCGGCCGGCTCAAGGCCACGGGCATCCGCCCCGCATTCAGCGAGCATCTCGAGAACTTCGGCATCAAGCTCGCCCCGGAACTCTTCGCCCCTGAACCGTTCGCCGTCCGATGAGACGACCGGCACGCTACGGAGTCCTGACGGGCGCAGCAGTTCTCGCGCTCTTCGCTGCCCCGGCCTTCGCGGCCCCTCCGGTCCTGGCAGCGTCCGGACCGAAGAACTGGCTCATCATCCTCGCAGCGATCGCCGCAGGTTTCGGAGCGTTCCTGCTGTTGGTCATCCTCTTCGGCGGTGGCAAGACCCAGCGCGATGCAACCATCACAGGGAGATTGAACGCATACGGTCAGAAGGATCAGAAGTCATCCGGCCTGTTTGGACGATTCCGTTTCTTGAGGCGAGCCGCGGCCAGCGCTGAGGACTACGCAGACAACCGTGGCGATACCCGGATGATCAACCGGGCGCTCGAACAGGCCAACATCCCCATGACGGCCGGCGAAGCGATCATCGGTGCGATCGGGATGGCGATCATCGTGGGCTTGCTGATTGGACTCTTCACCGGATCAGTCTTATGGGCGATCCTGGCAGGATTCGTCGTGGTGGTGGCGCTGTACATGTACATCACAGGGGCAGCATCGAAAGAGCGCAAGAAATTCGCCAACCAACTGCCGGAGGTCCTCAATCTCCTCGCGACGTCTCTTCGTGCAGGCTATTCGATCATGCAGGCGATCGAGGCCGTGGCTGCCGAAGCCCCGGCTCCGGCGAGGCGCGAATTCGGCATAGCAATGTCCGAAATCCGACTCGGACGACCGATGATCGATGCGTTGGGGGACATTGCCGTCCGCATGGAGTCACGAGATTTCGAGTGGGCAGTGATGGCGATTGCCATCCAGCGAGAAGTTGGGGGAAACCTGGCAGAGGTTCTTCAGTCCACGGCTGAAACGATGCTTCACCGAAACCGCTTCCGTCGAGAGGTCAAGGCATTGACTGCGGAGGGTCGGATTTCGATGTACATCATGTTGGCGCTTCCATTTGCCGTGGGAGTCATCATTTACTTCATCAATCCTGGGTATTTGACACCTCTGTGGACGACGCTTCCTGGTATCGTCGCAGGGGTCGCAGCCTTGGTCGCAATGGGTATCGGCGCTTTGTGGATGCGTAAGATTGTGGACATCGAGGTGTGATGTGACTGGACTTCTGTTTGCCACGATTGCGGTCGGCATTACGGTTGGGGGCCTCGTCCTCTATATCGGGAATGGTGTAGTCGCTCGACGACAGCATGCGACGAATAGGATTGCCAGCCTACAAACACGGCGAGAAGCACTGGAGGCTGGGTTTTCCGAACGCGCCATAGCGCCAATGTTGGAAGGCCTTGGTCGAGGTGTCATGCGCTTCACACCGACAGGGTGGCTGGGCAAGAAGCAACACAAACTCGTGCTTGCAGGATGGAGCGAACGCCTCGATGGCAACTCCTGGGCAGCTATTCGCATCCTGGCAATCGGCGCCGCGTTCTTAGTGTGGATTCCACTGCAGACATTCGCAACCAGTATGACAACAAGACTTGTGCTGTTGGGCATATTGATGGTAGTAGGCGTTTTCGGGCCCGAAGCGCGTCTCGGCGGAGCGATAGCGAAACGCCGGAAGGAGATAGAGCGACAGCTGCCAGATGTGATCGACCTGCTCGTAATCAGTGTTGAGGCGGGTTTGGGATTTGACGCGGCCTTAGGAAGGGTCGTGCAGAACGTGCCAGGTGAACTGTCGCGGGAGTTTCAGAGAACGCTTCAGGAGACGAGGGTCGGTGTTAGTAGGGTCGACGCGCTCCGAAGCCTCGCCGAACGAACAGACGTCGCTGACCTGAACACGTTCGTGCTGGCTCTGATCCAGGCAGATCAATTCGGCGTATCGATAGCACGCGTGCTGAGGGTTCAAGCCGAGGAGATGCGCATTCGACGCCGGCAACGTGCTCAAGAGAAGGCTTTCGGTGCACCCGTCAAGCTCGTGTTCCCATTGATGTTCTTTATTCTTCCGGCGTTGTTCGTTGTGATTATTGGACCAGCTGGGATCAGCATCTATGACACGCTCATTGGATCGGGCGGAGCGTTGTAGACATCCTCAGCGGGACAATGTGTAATCTGGACGGCGACGACAGGATTGGTGCACCGAAATGTCGAACCTGCTGAAGAGATTCGACATAAGGCACCTCTATGTCCTGATTCCAATAGCTGGCTTTGCGATGCTGTCTTTCATGAGATCGATTGGCGACGCTTCGTTCTTGTGGCACGTGAGGGCTGGGGAACTGCAAATGGTGACTGGCCGGGTACTGGCCGTCGATCCATTCTCTTTCACGGCGGGAGGGGAGACATGGCGCACACAGTCATGGTTGCCAGACCTGGTCTATGCGTATCTCGAGGCGACACTCGGAGGAGTTGGATGGGCGCCGATCCTGGTAGGGGTCGTTGGGGCTGCAACGCTAGCGATCACGGGCATCTCAGCATACGGGAATTGTCGAGACACAGTTGTCACAGGCATCTGGGTTGCGATAGCTACTTGGCTTCTCGTTCCGTTTGCTCAACCGAGGCCCGTCGTGATCTCCTATTTGTTGTTGGCAAGCCTTGTCCTGGTCATCTCCCGGGGGGCAGCGCTGCAATGGACCGTCGTGCCGATCCTTTGGGTGTGGTCGGGAGTTCACGGGAGTTGGATAATCGGACTGGGCCTCCTGACGCTCTGGGCAATTGAACGACGATCGCCAAAGTTGGGGCTACTCCTAGCGACGTCTGCTGCAACGACAGCGCTCACTGCGCACGGACTAGGTGCCTGGATGATTGTGTCGACGTTCGTTCGGAATGCGGGTGCCCTCAACTACATACAAGAGTGGCGGCCGCCCGATTTCGCTGACATTGCCCAGGCTCCGTACCTACTAGTTGTGGCAAGTCTGCTCGTGGCGGCGGTCGTTGGAAGGATCCAGATCAGAGCGCTTTGGGTTGTCTTACCCCTTCTCGTTTTCGGCCTCACCTCGAGAAGGGCGGTTCCTGTTGCAGCGCTTGTCCTGGTACCTTTTGCATCTCGGTGGGTCTTCCACCGTATGCTCTGGAGACGATCTGCTTGGACACCGATCCCAGGCCTTCTCGCCGTAGCAATTGCGGGGTTGGTTGGAGCTACTCTCGTCGGATCAGAGAGGAGGATCGAACCCACAGAGTTCCCAAACGACCTCGCGATTGAGGCTGTAGCTGGACGGCGGGCGTTCCACGGTATGGCGGTCGGCGGCTATCTCATATTTCGCGACCAGCCGGGATCGTTCGTCTACATTGATGACCGCGCCGAACTATATGGGGAGCGAAGGTTCGCAGACCACAGCGCTGCGTTGAGAGGCGACTATGAGGGTCTATTCGATCGACTCGATATCGAGGTGGCGATCGTTGAACCAGACTGGCCATTGACGAAGATACTGTTGCGAAACGGCTGGCTGACTGAGTACCAAGATGAGCGTTTTCTGGTTGTATCTGTCCCAGGAACGAGATCGTCTGGCCTCGGATGACCTGGCCCTTGAAAATGCGAAGTTCCCCGTGTGAGCCGGCCCCCACGATCGGTGGTGTGCCGTCTGGAGGGAAGCCCAGGGAACCTCAGCACCTGTGGGGTTGACGCGGTGACCACCTGGTGCGAAACTCTCTCAGAACGAGACCCCGTTGCGCCACGTCCGTGGACGCAACTCCGCTACCCTGCGGGACACGCACGATTAGATGACTACTGGACCAAGATATCCCGATCTGCCGCGCCTCGCGTCCATACAGACGCCAATACTCCGGCCCAAACGCCGAGCATCAGCAGGCCTATTGGTCGGTCGTAGTGAAGGACATCAAAGAAGAAGAAGCCCAGTGGGGCTATGAACGCGGCGACGTTGCGGGGATTGCCGCCGAGAAGTTGACTCGCCATGACCAGCAGGAGCGTCGTGAAGGCAAGCGCGGCTGGGACCCCCAACTCTGCCGCGATTGCGAGAGGTACATTGTGGACGATGAAGGGGTACCGGGAGTCAATCTCATAGTCGCGTTCCAGTGTTGACAGATATTGGCCAGGCCCCACTCCCACAATTGGATTGTCAGAGGCAATCTTGATGGCCTGCCCAACGAGTGTCAGGCGCCCGAGCGCCGCGTCGTCGACATCCGTTGCCAAGGAATCGTCGAGTCTGCTGGACCATCCAGGGAAGGTGATGGCCGCCGGGATGAGGAACGCAATCACCAGGAGCACCAGGGGCAACCGGAGGTGACGGTCGCCTCGCGCGACTCCCGTCATCAGGGCAGCGACGACAAGAACAAATCCGAGCAAGGCTGACCGGGAATGCGTGAGAGCAATAACCGATGAAGCAACACTGAATCCCGCGAGGAAGACATAGCGTAGCGTCCCCCTCGAGGGCAGCACTGCCACCGCCACCCCTATCGAGAGAAGAGCGAGCGCCGGCGGTTCGTATACGTGGATCATGAGGCCATGTGGCCTGACTATGCCGTCAGTCACAAGGATTGTCCGTTCGGGCTGGATGACGGTAGCGATCCAGGAAGTCCTGGTAGCCGTCTGTCCCCATATCACGAACGCCTGAACGGCAACGGCCCCGAATAGGGGCAGCGCGATCCAGGTTCGAATGTCTTGTCGCGTGTAGGTGGCGAGGTAGCTTCCCACGGCGCAGGCCACGCAGCTGCTCAGTACCAGGCCCAGGCCGATCCAAGATGCGTGGAAAGCGAAACTCAGAACGAAAGACGCTGTGAGCGCCGGAAGTAGCCAAACTGCCGGACTCCGAACCAGATGCGCGCGCATCTGCCATGCAACAGCGCCCGAGGCTAGACCCACAATGAGCCAGGCGATCGCGGACAGGATCCATACAGTCCCGGATAAAACCTGGGTGAACGACGTGGACATGATAGGGAGAAAGAATATGAGCAAGCCAATGAGGGGGCGGACTGCGGCCTGGCGGGGCGGGGGTCCGGTGGCCCCAGACGGATCCGAGGCAGGAGCGGTACCGGTGGAGCTAGCCATGACGGCAGCCGTTAACGTCCGAGATTTCGCGCATTCGGACTGAATGTGAGCCCGATTGTCTCAGGCTCTCCCGTGCGGAATTCTGAATCCAGGAACATCTGTCGACTTGAAGCGCTTCGGTGCACGAAGAACAAGATCTGCTCGGCGGTGTTGCTTCGTCCGAAGGGTGAACAGCGACAATGCGTAAGCAGCCACTGCCGTCACATGGAACAAGACCGCTTGGGACGGGTGTGGTGTCCAGTCGTCGTGGGCGACTTCCACGCAGCGGATCGTCTAGTTCGAACAAGGATCAAGCGCCAGGTATGGAGGGTTGGTGATGACTGGCGTCATGGCCAGACGGCCGACTGATACAACGGTATGAGTTTGCTTCCGACCAGAGCAACAACACCGAGGATTACGGCAGCTATGAGCGCCACCAGAAGAGCATATTCTACCGCTGTTGCGCCAACTTGAGACCGAGAGCAGTATTGGCATGTTCTTTCGATCAGAGATCTGGCTTGTTCTCTCAGCCTTGCCATGGTCGATCCTAGCCTGGTGTCATGATGGAGTGAGGTTACGGAAAAGAAGAGCGGATCCGCGGGGGCTCTGAAGCCGATGCCTCATCGCCCCCGCAGGTTCGCGTTCTCAATTGCTTACGGCATATTCCCTTCAACGCTCTGGAAGGCGTCAGAGACCTTCCCGCCGAGGGAAATGACCACGAGGATGATGACGGCAGCGATCAGAGCAACGAGCAAGCCGTACTCAACCGCAGTAGCACCGCGCTCATCGTGAGCCATCCGGGACTGGAAGAACGTAATCAACTGAAGCATGCTGACCTCCTGTTGGTAGCTTCGTAATCAGTATCGTCACGGGTCTGCGAAACCTGAATAGGTCGTTCGCATCATCTGTCGTCGTGGGGCCGAATCTCCGTGTCGGACCGCTCGATGCCGATGCCGAGTCGAAGAGCCTCGACCACCGCCTGGGTTCTGTCCGAGACGTGCAGTTTCTCATAGATGTTCGAGAGGTGGTTCTTCACCGTTTTCTGAGAGATGAACATCTCTTCCGCAAGCTCAGATGTATGCGTGATGCCGCGAGACATGAGACCGAGGAGTTCCCGCTCTCTCGCGGTGAGGGACGCGGCGTCCGGGGACAGACGTATTTGGAAGAACGGCTCTAGTGCCCTCGCTAGATCCGGTTCGGAGAGGAGGTCAACGCCATCGTTGACGGCTCTGATGGCAGCCGCCAGATCCCGGAGTGGGGACGACTTGGAGAGAAACCCCATCGCTCCGGCGGTCTGAGCCTGCCGCCGGTGATCGTCGTCGGCGTGCATCGTCACGACGAGCGTGGGCGGTGGGTTGTCGAGCGAGTGCAGAACGGCGATACCAGTTCCGTGCGGCATTTCGATGTCGACCAGCAATACGTCTGGGTGGGCCTCCTCGAGAGTGCGGACGAGTTCCTGGCCGCTCGTTGCGATGCCTATGACAGAGATGTCCGGGAGAGCGTTGAGAGCCTGTCTCATACCATCGAGTACGAGGACGTGGTCATCAGCGATGATGATTCGGATCGCGTCGTTCACTTGGACCCCCAGCGTGTCACGATGGTCGTGCCTTTCCGTTTCGTCGAGTGGATCGAGAGATGCGCGTCGATCGATTCCGCTCGTTCCTTCATGCCGATCATGCCGTAGCGGTGGTCTAGCTCGAGGCCCGCGTTGATTCCACGCCCGTTGTCGACGACACGGAACTCGCCTTGGTCTCGTCGAACCGTTCCCTCGATACGAATCACGCTCGCATCGGCGTGCTCTACAGCATTGCGCACAGCTTCCGTCATGATCGCGGCCAGTTCGCCGGCAACGCGGGGCCGGGGCGGTTCGATCTCATCGATATCGACGACGAATGCGGGGCCATCGATTGGCGCATCGGCTGCGAGCTCCCTGGCATGCTCCAGCAGGCTCGGCGTTCCGTCCGATCGGAGATTGGTCACGGTGTCGCGAACCTCCTCGACGAGGACGCCGATCGTCTCCCGCATGTTCTTGAGGTGCCGTCGGGAGTCATCGTCGATCTCACCGGAAACGAGCGCCAGATCGATACCGAGTCCAACGGAGACGAGGGATGGGCCGATCTCGTCGTGCAACTCGCGGGCAAGACGAACCCGCTCCTCCCGTACGGCCCGGTGAGCGATCGACTGAAGCAGTAGAACGTTGGCGAAGGCCAAAGCGACAGGCCGCATGGACTGGTTGATATCCGACTCATGTTCGCCGAGCGAGCTCCCCTCTAGGGGCCAGAGGGTGAGCGACCCAAGGTTCTCTCGATCCAGGGTGACGGGGAAGCGTTCCGCTTCGTCGACAGGGCCGGGATGCCCGCGCGTGGCCACTGTGATCTCCTCCGCAGCGTCGATGATCGAGATCGATCCGGCCGCGTATGGCACGCTGACGGCGAGATCGCGGAGGGCGGATCTCCCGATGTTGACAGGATTGAGCTCGGCCGAACTTGCGAGGCCCGCGAGATCCCCGAGAAGGCGATGTGCGGATTCCAGTCTCTGGAGTTGAGCCCCCTCGGGCGTTGATCGGGGCTCCTCGATCAGGATTCGCCGGGCCTGGCTGAAGGTGATCCCGATGAGCGCGTAGAAGACGATCATCAAGGGGAGCGTCGTCGAGGCGGGGCTGAAGCCAGCTGTGGTCGCGATGGCGATGAGGCCGATGATCGTCGCGAACGAGGTGAGGACACCGAGGATCGTTCCGTGGAACGCGGCGGCGAAGAAGACGGGCACGGCGAGATAGAGGAGGAAGCCGCTGTCGAGACCACCGGTGATGGCGATGGCGAAGAGCGACGTTACAACGCCGAGCAGGGCCAGTAGGCCGCCCACGAGTTTCGTGTTCTTATTCCGGACGGGGATGAGGTGCATGGCGATCGTGTAGCCGAGAACCGCAAGGGATGAGGCGATCGTGCTCGGGTCGATGCCGAATTGGAGGAATGTCAGCGCCACACCGACGGCGAGTGAAACCCATTGCAGGATCGTCTGGATCCACTCGAATCGAATCTCCCACGAGTCACGCATGACGCAAGGGTACAGTCACGGAATGGTCGAATCGAAGCATGTTGCGAATCCAATCCGGATCCTGCTCGGGGGAGGAATCGGATCGGGCAAGAGTGCAGCCGGTCGGGAGCTTGAGCAACTCGGAGCCACCTTGGTTGAGGCCGATCTGGTCGGGCACACGGTCCTTGAGCCGGACGGCGAAGCATTTGCCGAAGTAGCGGCGCACTGGCCGTCGGTGGTGATCGCCGGCCGAATCGATCGCCCCACCCTCGGCAGAATCGTCTTTGCGGATCCGGAGCAGCTAACAGAACTCGAGACAGTGACGCATCCGGCGATCATCCGCCACATCTTGGAGATTGCATCGGCACCGGGCGATCTTGTGATTGAGGTGCCGCTCATTCTGGATATCCGGGGAACCTGGACGAGGGTGTTCATCGATGTGGAAGAGCCGGAGCGGGTTCGCCGGATCGTCGGACGTGGCGGAACAGTCGAGGACGCCGTGAGGCGGATCGCGAACCAACCGAAGCGGGATGAATGGATCGGATGGGCCGATCGTGTGATCGACAACAACGGCTCGCTCGCTGCTCTCGATGCCCAGGTCGATGCACTGTGGCGGGATCTGCAGATGCGACGGGAGCAGACTTCGTGAGTTCGGCAGATCGTCCCTTTCGCGTCCACTCCGACTTCGAACCGGCCGGAGATCAGCCCGAGGCGATTGCACGGCTCGTTGAGGGAATCCGGCGAGGGGAGCGATTCCAGACGCTGCTGGGTATCACCGGGTCGGGGAAGTCCGCGACCGTCGCCTGGCTCATCGAGCAGGTTCAGAAGCCGACGCTGATCCTCGCCCCGAACAAGGCGCTCGCAGCCCAACTTGCCAACGAGTACCGTCAGTTCTTTCCGGAGAACCGGGTCGAGTACTTTGTCTCCTACTACGACTACTACCAGCCCGAGGCCTACATCGCTCAGACCGACACGTACATCGAGAAGGAGTCCACGGTCAACGACGAGATCGACCGGCTCC
>JANTFM010000134.1 GCA_024763475.1 Acidobacteriota bacterium
CACCGACGGCATGGCGGACACGATGGGGCTCGAGGGTCTGGCCGAGGACGGCAATCCGAGCCCGCTGTACATGGCACTCGAGGTGAAGACCGGCCGCGCGGTGCCCCTGGCGCCGGGTGTGGCAGTCGTGCACACGTCTGCGGCGAGGGTTTACACCGACGGCATGGCTGCCGGAGGCTCGGGCCTGGCGGCGCTGGCCGAGGATGGGGATCCGAGTGGTCTGGCCGCGACACTGGACGGGGCGAGTGGCGTTTCGAGCGTGTCGGTGTTCAATACGCCGGTGGGCGCGATGGGCCCTGGTGTGATTCTGCCGGGTCAGAGCTATGAGGTCAGCTTCAGTGCTGAGCCGGGCGAGCGCCTGAGCTTCGCGACGATGTTCGTGCAGTCGAATGACCTGTTCTATGGGTTCGATGATGCAGGGCTGGCGCTGTTTGATGCGATGGGCGAGGCGATGACCGGGGATGTGACGATGTATGTTGGTCTTTGGGACGCGGGGAGCGAGATGAACCAGTGGCCGGGTGTGGGGCCGGATCAGGCGCCGCGGCAGAGTGGGGCTGATACGGGCGTTGCTGATGGCGACAGTGATGTGCGGATGGTGGATGATGGGTTTGTTTATCCGGGGGATGAAATGGTGGTGCGGGTGAGGTTGAGAGTCGAGTAGCTGGATTGTAGGATCGGATCTCTGGCTGGCCGCTCCGTTGGGGCGGCCGGTCGCTTTGTGAGAGTATGCGGTACTGTTGGGTCATTGGGTTCAGTCTGCTACGGCTGGCGACCGAACGGGTCAGTGCTGTATGGCGGTCCTGGTAGACTGACAGCGGAGCTCCGTGGCGACGGACGACCATGTCCAGCAGGCGCAGATACCCCTGAGAGGACTCTGCTGGAACGAACACAGCGCCCAGCACCGTGCTCTGGGCGTCATCGATCGAGCACATCAGGCAGCACGGAGGCCGGCCCGGGCCGAACCAGCGATGAGGACTGCCGTCCCACCGCATCATGATCCCGGCTTGGCTCTTCCGCGGCCGCCGTGCATGCCGCTTCTTGGTGCGGCGCTTTCGCTTCGGCTCGCGGCCGGCCGTTCGCAGGATCTGGCGGACCTTCTCCCGACTCAAGACGATGCCCTCGTTCTCGGCCAGCATCTCGGTGAAGTGCGTGTCGTTGAAGTTCTTGTAGACGTGCTCATGGAGGGCGACGATGACCGCAGCATCTGTGTCGGTCAGAGCGTGGCTTACTCGCCGGCCCCGGTTGCCGTGACACAGGGCCTCCAGGCCGCCATCTTGCCATCGTCTGCGGATTCGTTTGGCCTGTCGATAGCTGACGCTCATGATCTTGGCTGCTTCTTTCAACGTCAGGGCTCGCTGAGCTACCTGCTCGAAAACGTGACCCCGATGGATTTCCTTTCGACTCAAGACGATATGTCCCTTCATGCTCTGCACCTCCATGAAGAGGACATTTTCTCATTGCAGTTGAAGGGGACAAAGTCTCATTGCTAACACACAAATCTCGATACCCATTGAATTCAACAAACGATTTGTGATACGTTTTCAGCCCTCGCCTTCCGACCAACAACTGCTAGAGGGTCTTATGATCTGGACTCTTCGTATGCATTGAACATAGACGAAATTCGATGATTTAGCTTAGTACAGCTTCGGGGGGGAGGGCCCAATGAAGACTTATAGGCTACTGACCGCATTTCTGATTCTACCGTGCCTCGCAATCACGATGAATGTTGCCTTCGCACAATGCGACTCGCTTTCACTCGCACACGATGACGAACTACAACTCCCCGATCTCCCGGATATTCCGTACGAAGACCTAGAGCAACTACAACTCCCAGAGTTCCAATATGGAGAATGGTCAGAATTGTCTGTGTACCCGGAGCATCGCCACTCCAGTGGCGCTGCCTACGACCCTCTTCGTGCGAGGCTCATCGTGTTTGGGGGCTCAAACGGGATTGCATCTAACGATCTGTGGAGCCTCGATATGTCCGGCGTCGATCCGGTGTGGTCGCGTATGGATGTTAGTGGAATTGGTCCTGAAGCTCGAGCGGGCCACACAATGGTCTACGACGCACTACGTGATCGGATGATTGTATTCGGCGGCCAGCTTCCTGCATCTCAGGGAGTGTCGAATGAATTGTGGGAGCTCGATCTATCCTCCGAGCCGCGATGGCAACAGCTCGGACCCATTGGAAGCATGCCGCAGGGCCGAGCCTACCACGCCTGTATTTATGATCCGGTTCAAGACCGGCTGATCCTCTTCGGAGGAATGACCGCGACAGGGCAGTGGCTCGGGGATGTCTGGGAGTGCGACCTGTCTTCGGTTCCGGCCTGGACGCAGTTGACACCGGCCGGTATCGCGCCGGCGGCACGTGGATTTCATGCTATGGTATACGATTCGGCCGAAGATCGGGCGATTGTCTACGGCGGATGGAACGGGACTCGATTTGGAGATCTTTGGGAACTGACGCTTGATGGATCCGAAGCGTGGTCGGCGCTATCTACTTCGGGAGCTGCACCCAGTGAGCGATCTGCGGTCGGCGCCGTCTACGACCCGATCAATAACGAACTAGTCATCTTCGGAGGTCGGACCAACTTCGGGCGCAGCAACGAACTGTTCGCCGTTTCGCTGAGCGGCTCGCGGACCTGGCGAGAGGTTTCCGCTCCGGACCCCCGTATCCAGGGTCGCAGTTCCATGGCGATGCTTTACGATCCCACAGACGAATCTCTTGTGCTATATGGCGGATTCAGCGCGACGGGTTATGCGCTCGAGGATGCGTGGAAGTTTCCACTTCGCACGCCAGAGGGCTGGTTAAGGCTGCCCCCCGAGTGGTCGTTGCCTCACGGGCGTGCGGCCCATTCGTTTACGTACAATTCCGTCGAAGACGACTACATCCTGTACGGAAACGATTTCTCGGACGAGGCGAATGCGGTCTGGTTGCTGACGATGGAGAACACGGGTACAGAGGAGATCGAGCGCTGGTCGAAGCTGACCGTGCCTGGAGTCGAGCCTACGGTCCGCGGTGAACATGGCGCGGTGTACGACGAGAAACGGAACCGGTTGATCATCGCGATGGGAACGACGTTTGATGAAAGTGGTGCAGCGGGACTCGATGACACCTGGGCCTTGAACTTCGACGGAATACCGAATTGGGAACTGCTAGACTCCGGTTCTGGTCCGTCTCCGCGTGGTGGCGCGACGATGGTTCACGACCTCCTACGGGACCGGCTCGTTCTGTTCGGCGGAAGCGAGTTCGGTACCGACGGTAACCGCTATTGGAAGAACGATACCTGGGTTTTCGATCTGAGTGACCCGTTTGCGAATTGGGAGCCGCTCCCGGTCAGTGGTCCACTTCCCCAAGCGCGAGCCGATCACATGATGATCTATGACCCCGTCCGTGATCAGGTCGTTCTGTTTGGGGGTTCACCCATTTGGGGGAGCGTGCTCGATGATACTTGGGTGCTGAAGTTCGGAGCGGAGAACCGATGGCAACGGCAGACGATCGCGGGCCTATCTCCAAGTGCACGATCGGCGGCCGCCGCGATCTACGATCCGATCCGCGACCGGATGGTGATCACCGGCGGGGCCGATCCGGAACCGGTCAGCGACACCTGGGAGTTGAGCTTCCTCCCCGACGGGCCGGCCTGGTCTCTCGTGCCCCCAACCAGCGATGTCATTGCGCCTCCGCGAGGCGTTGGCGTAAACGGTGGTACCTACGACAGCTACCGAGATCGATTCGTCGCGTACGGTGGAGCTAGCTATTGGCACTACCGTAACACAAATACGTGGGCACTGACTTGGGGCCTCGGTTCGCTTGCACCGGGCGAAACGGCGATTCTCGGCGCTTTCCCGCGTACGATCGCGGCCAATGGGCCCGGATCGATCGTTGTCTCGGGTGTAGGTTTCGAGGCTGGTTCGACGGTCGCGGTCCGCCAGGGTGCGATCGAGGTCGAGCCCATAGTCAGTGCGATGTCGCCTGATGGCCGGACGATCTTCGGGAATTTCGAGTTCGCCGACCTCATTCCGGGCACAGCCGATCTCGTCGTGTCCGGCCCGGGAGGCAAGACGAACACGATTGCGGATGCGATCACCGTCGATGAAGAGTCTTGGATCGAGCCGCAAGTCACGATCTCGGGACGCAACCGATTTCGGCCCGGCACTGAGACGGTCGTGAATATTACGTGTACGAATCGTGGGAATTCGACGGTTCCAGCGGTACCGCTGTTCATCAAGGGGTTTCCGGCCAATTCTGAGGTTCGCGCATTAAGTGGTCTTCTCGAGCTGAATGAGGCCGAGAACGATGTTGAGCATGCCCCAGGTGCCCTGCTTGAGATGTTCCCGACCTACGAGGACAGTACCAAATTCTCCGTCTGTCTCTTAGTTTCTAATCTAAGTCCGGCCTATCCGGTGCGAGTCGCACTCGGAGTCACGGTCCCCGACAACCAGAATTTTGTACTAAAGGCAAGATGGGCGCCGACGGTCTTCTGGGGGGAAAACGCGAAACCTGCCCGGCTAGGTCGATTCGGGTCGGAATCTACTAAGCAAGAAAGCTGCATGGCGGCACTGGGCAATTGGGCGATCACCGAGGGCATCGGGCAAGCTCTCCCCGATCATGTGGGGTGCGGCTGGGCCATTGGCCAGGGAATCGGAAATCTCTACGATACAACACAGGAGATAGTACAGCACACGGACACCAGCTTCGCCGGAAGTGCTCTCGATGCCTTGCGCATAGGAACAAATATCTTCAGTACCTTCCTCTCGACAGCGGAATCATGTGCCGGCGTGTTGCCTCCCGGGACCGGAGTCCGGGAAGTCCACGATGCATTCATGATGGGATGGGGTGCGGGAACGGTATTGGCGAAGAATTGCGGCGTCGCCGACGCTATCGCTGATGGGCTCTATGATCTTTTTGGCGACGACCACGAAATGGATGTCGCCGTATCGATCGATCCCAACGAGATTCTTGGGCCGGTCGGCGTCGGTTCGAATCGGAACATCCGCGCCGAAGCGGCACTATCGTATCGCGTGATGTTCGAGAATCTTCCGGCGGCAACTGCCGCGGCCCAGACGGTCGTGATCACCGAGTTTCTCGATCCGACGATTTACGACCTAGCGAGCTTGAGCTTTGGCGAATTCGTCATAGCGTCGAAGCGTACTGCAGTGGCTCCGGGCCGGCGCGAACTAAACGACGTGGTGGATCTGCGCGACGAGATGGGGGTGTTCGTCGTGGTCCAAGCGACTATCAACGATGCTACAGGGATTCTCACCTGGCGCTTCCTGACGGTCGACCCCGAGACGTGCGGCTTGCCGACGGATCCGGAGATGGGCTTTCTGCCACCGAACCTGACTTCTCCCGAGGGCGAAGGCAGCGTGAGCTTCGACGTCCGGTTGCGGGATGATTTGCAGTCCGGTGCCGAGGTGCGTACCGGCGCCAGCATTGTTTTTGATGCGAATGAGGCGATCGACACAGGTGACTGGGTCAATACGCTCGACATCTCGCCGCCGCTCGGGCAGATGGAATCTCTGGCCGCAGAGCAGGACTCGACGAGTTTCGTCGTCCAGTGGAGCGGTACCGACGCCGAATCTGGCATCGCCGGCTATGCGATCTTCGTTTCGGTGAATGGCGGACCCTTTGAGGTTTGGCAGCGGGTAGCCGAGGCCACATCGGCCGTCTTTGACGGCGAGTACGGACAGAACTATTCGTTCTACTGCGTCGCGGTTGACAGGGTTGGAAACATCGAGATTGACTCGGGGGTGGCCGAGGCGACGACGACGGTGGTTTCGCCTGCGGTCGATTTGTACTTCCACGACACGATGTTGGTATTGGATTCGCCTGACGGGCCAGGAAATCCGTTCCTCGGAATGGATTTGAAGATCGGCGCCTGGATCGCAAATGAGGGCGAGGTCGAGGCGACTGCGATCGTGCGATTCGAGTTCGAGAACGAGCAGGGAGAACGCGAACTCATCGAGGCGATTCCCGTCACGGTGGCTCCATTGAGTGCGGATCCCGCCGGGGTCTGGGCTGAGGCGAACTGGTCGATCTCGGACCTGAACACAACTCTGTACTGCACAATCGTTGACGTCGCACCGGAGGACAGCGATCCCTCGAATAATTTCACTTCGCGACTACTGACCGAGAACACGGTCGGTACTTTTGTAGCGGATTTCGATATCGTCGAAGATAGCGGAGACATCATCGTCGCCTGGGTTGCGCGCGTTGCCTCACAGGCTGACCGTTTCCGGATGGTTGGCGAGCAAGGCGATCGCGAATGGTCGATTCCGGTACAATCGATATCCGCGGGTGCATTCTCCGCCCTGGATCGACTGGAAAATCGGACCAGCGACGAGACGGTTGTTTACACGCTCTATTACGAAGAGGACGATGGTACGGATTCTCCGGTCTGGTCACGCTCGTTCCTGCCCAGCACGGTGAAGATTGCAACCGAGCTTCGATCGATCCGCCCGAATCCGTTCAACCCGATCACGAATGTTCATTTTACTGTAAAAGATAGGCAACGGGTTCAATTGACGGTCTATAATCTGGCCGGACACCGGATCGCGACTCTAGCCGACCGCGTTTACAGGCGGGGCCGCCATATGGAGACCTGGCGCGGGACGGACGAGTCGGGCCGAGGGGTTCCCTCCGGTGTGTACCTGATCCGGATGCAGGGCGAAACCCATCAGGAAACCAGGAAGGTGATGCTGGTGAGGTAGTCCGTCTCTCTATTCAGATAATGACCAACCGGTCGCCAAGCCTACGGAGGTTTGGCGACCGGTTTCTGGTTTATGGTCTCGGTCGGAGTTGGGGTGTCGTTTCTGAAGTTGGGCATGAGCCCGGAACTCAGGTTGGCACTCCGCTCCGGCTGTGAGCCCGGTTGAGGAGATTGGGGTCCGCCCCGAGGAAAGCACTAGTTTGGGCAGAGACCAGCCGGAAGCGGAGCCTCCCCGGCCCAGGAAAGGGAGGATGGCAATGAGAGAGCGAGTGTATGTTGGAGTCGATCTGGCCAAGGACTTCCATCAGGTGATGGCTGTCGGCTTTGATCACGAGGTCCTGTCCGAGACGTTCCGCATCGGTCGGGGCCGTGGAGGGGATCTACGAAGTTGATGTCTCGCCGTCGCTGATTGATTGCTTACGTTTATGCGATATCATGACGAATCATTGATTCATTTGATGATATGTTGACGCGACTAGGTGCTTCTACAAGATACACAGATCCAACGGGTTGCCTCGTTTTTCTATTTCGTGCGGCAATTCCGTGCGACAGTTCTATCGGGAACTCTTCCGGTGACCTCCACAACACGCCACCCCAGAGTCGGTTAGCCACACGGGCTTCTTGCGACGAACGGCACGTCAGTTGCCGTCCTCCCGTAGTCCATCTGCGCGAGGCACCTCACTACCCATCACTTGACAACGGGGTTACTCGCCACCAGCAACACGAGTGAAAGACGGGGGAGTTTTGATGAAAGTAAGATTCATTCTGAGTGTAGTTACCTTGTTCATTCTGCCGTTGTCACAGCAGGTGTTCGCAGAGCAGTTGATCGTTCCGCTCAAGGCCCCGCAGATCGAAGCCAGGGACGCGGCCCAGACGAAAGACTCGATCACGCCCGACGGTAACGCCGACACGATGGCTTTCGAAGGCAGTCCTGGCTCGAACTACTGCTCGTCGAATCAGTTCGAGATCGGGAGATACAATGGCGACCAGGCCATCGGATACCTGGACTTCCAGGACTACGGTCTGTCGTCTTCGGTCACGATTACCGGAATCTCGTTGCGGATCTACAAGAACAGCGAGGCGAACAACGGCACCGACCACCAGTTCTACTTCGCGCAGATCGACGAGTCCTGGTCGGAGTGCAGCGTCACCTGGAACAACCAGCCCGGCGTCGACAACTCCTCGATCTATGGCCCGGTTGATCTGAGTGGTGGTTCCGGGTGGTATGAGATTCCCCTGCCGTTGAGCTATGCGACCAACGAGTTCAATAGTTCGAATTCTTGGCATGGAATCTCGATTGGCCCTTGGCGGACCAATACTGACCTGTTGCGGTTTCGATCATCGGAAGCGTCGTCCAGCAGGCCTTTTTTGATCATCGAGTACCAGCCGGGTGGAACTCCGGACCTGGAGGTTCGCCGTCCGAGTTCGCCGTCCGACGCGGCGATCGGCGGGACGATCTCGTTATCATGCGATGTCGAAAATACGGGCGACGACGTAGCGGCATCGTCCGAACTCGGCTACTACCTCAGTACGAACACAGTTCTTGACGGCTTCGACATTGAGCTCGGAACGGATGGCGTTCGATCATTGGACCCCGGGGAGGATAGTTCCGAGTCGATCACTGCGACATTGAACCATCCCTCGCTGAACTCGGGTACGTACTACATCCTATTCGTCGCCGACCTGTGGGACGAAGTTCCGGAGGGAAGTTCTGGCGAGGGCAATAATGTGACGGCACGTGCGATCGATCTGCATGGCCCACCGTCTATCGGCGCCTTGGAAGCCTCTGACAGCATCGTGTTCGTGGGTGAGCCGATGCGATTGGAGGCGACGGGCGTGGCCGACACGGATGGCGACGGAATTGCACGCGTCGAGTTCTGGTGGGATTCGACCCAGGACAACATTCTCGACCCGGCGACGGACTACCTGCTCGGGACGGATACTACGCCTGCGACGTGGGACCACGACATCCCGGCCGGCAATCTCGTGGTCGGAGAGATGAGGTTCTACGCGATCGCTTGGGACAACTACGGTCTGCAGAGCAACACCGTTTCCAAAACGGTACGTCTAGCCGAAAGCCTGCATCCGATTATCGATTTCAGCAAACCCAACGTCATGCATACACGCGGCTATATCGACTCGAATAGCGACGGGATGCATAGCCCTGGTGAGCACATCGGCTCCGGTATCGTGGGAGACGATCTGAGCTGTTGGATGGCTGCCGCCGCAAACTTGGTCCAATACCGCTACGGCGCGGCAGACTACGACGAATGGTGCGAGGATGGCCTGGTGACCAGCCCGATCGTCCATCCGTTCGGAGGCCAGTCCTCGGCCAACTCGGGCAATCGATTCACTTTCGACGATGGGGGTTTCCCGAACTGGGTTCTGCGCGCACTCGACGTACCGATTGCGCTTCGGATCACGACTACCGAGCAATTCCATGGCGGAGTCTGGCAGCAGAATCCGATCGCCTGGTGCCGTACGGCCATCGAAGACGAGGACCGCCCGGTTGCGCTTTCGGTCTGGTGGGGAGATCCTGTGAAGGGAGCGTTGCCTGGGTGGAAGAGCGAGAACGGCATCGATGGCTACCACGCGATCACCTTGTGGGGTATCGACGAGGCCTCGGGACAGATGTTAGTCAGCGATTCGGATGACGCTTCGGGAGGTGCCTCCTACGTCGGGTCCGTGCGCTACGACTACGAGTACGAAAACGGCGTCTGGATAATGCACTACGACGACCTGACTGCATACGTGAACTACGCCGTCAAGACGACGACATCAGCGCTGGACATCACCCCGGTACCGGACGACGTCGCGGCCGCAGGCCCGGTCGTGCTAAACCTGAAGGCCTACCCGAACCCCTTCAATCCTCGGACCCGAATCCGTTTCGACCTCGCTCAGCCGCGAACTGTCAGCCTGAGCATCTACGACGTCAAGGGGCGCCGGGTGAAACGGATCGTGGAGAACCACTCGTTACCGGCCGGGTCGTGGTCGTTCGAGTGGTTGGGCGACGACGATTGCGGACGACAGTCCGCGTCCGGTGTATATCTGTATCATCTGCGGGCGGGAGACTACGAGGAGAGTCGACGGCTGGTTCTGGTCGAGTAGTCATTTCGGGACGAGACCGATACGGACCCCGGCGTTCTGCGTCGGGGTTTTCGTGTCTGCACAATAGCCGGGAATTGCGAATAGGCCTATTTTGTGGCGCAATGTCAGCAACACCAGCATCCGAAATCACCCGCCTCCTACAGGCCTACCACCCGACCCTCGATACCGAGTCGGACCTCCCCACCCGTCTACTAACCCTCGTCTACAACGAACTCCGCAACACAGCCCGCGCCCTCATGGCCCGAGAACGCGCAAACCACACGTTGCAACCGACTTCATTAGTCCACGAAGCCTGGCTCCGCCTCTTCAACGGCCAAAACATGAACTGGAACGACCGCGCCCACTTCCTCGGCATCGCCGCCCGCTGC
>JANTFM010000135.1 GCA_024763475.1 Acidobacteriota bacterium
GTCGAGCCCCGCGCCCGCACCAAGTCCCGCACCCGCACCGAGTCCCGCGCCTGCGCCAAGTCCCACACCCGTGGCGAGCCCCGTGCCCGCGCCAAGTCCCGCGCCCGGACCAAGTCCCGCACCCGCACCGAGCCCCGCACCGAGCCCCGCGCCCGGTCTCAAGCCCACATCTTCGGCCTTCGCACAAGGTCTTCTGCCCCCCGGGGGTACCATCGTTGGTCGACTGAGCGGGCAAAGCGTTCTGGTCAAGGAGATCGTGATTCTCGGGCCAGATAACATCCTCAAGGAGAGGGCCCGCTTTGCTCCCGAGAGAAGTGGAGACGTGGTTCTCTTCCACATTGATGGATTGCCCCCTGGCCGTTATCGCGTGCAGCCGATGGGAGAGGGAGGCCGGAGTCTCGCCCTGCGCCCACCCTTCACGGACTTGGTGATTGATGATCGCAAGGGGGCCCGTGCCGACTTCCGTGTCAGGGGCAGCTGGTAGGCTCTCGCTCGTTTTCACGCTACGAAGGGAGCGTTCCATGTCAACGCATCGAGTTCCCTCAAGAGTCTGCGTGGTGGAAGAACGCGCGGCGACGCCACGCGGTGCAAGTGTCCGGTCTTCACGAGCTCGAGGAACACGCCGGGAATACTTGGCGAGGACTCGGGGAGAAGGGGGCCCAACTTACACTGTTTCGGCCGTGAGTTTTCTACCGCGCGGGTCCCTCGCTTGCATCAGTCTCTGCATCATTCTCGTCCTGGTCGCGCTGATGACGGCCTGCGTGCCGGAGCCGATTGTTGAACCCGTCAGTGGATCCTTCGGGGTGGAGCAGCGCAGCGTCGCGGAGCTGGAGCGGGCGATGGCCGCTCGTGAGTTGAGTTCCGTGGCGATCACCCAAGCGTGTCTGACACGGATCCAGCAGTTGGATGGCGAGCTCAAAGCGATCATTGCCTTGAACCCGGAGGCGCTCGAGCAGGCGAGGGCTCTTGATCAGGAGCGAGCGGACGGTAAGCTGCGCGGCGCGTTGCACGGTATCCCCGTGTTGCTCAAGGACAACATCGAGTCCCGCGATCCGCTCCCCACCACGGCGGGCTCCCTGGCGCTGGCAAACAACCTGACGGGACGAGACGCCTTCGTGGTTTCACGTTTGCGTGCGGCGGGTGCGGTCATCCTCGCTAAGGCGAACTTGAGCGAGTGGGCCAACTTCCGCTCTGAGCACTCTTCGAGTGGTTGGAGCGGTGTGGGAGGCCAAACGCGAAACCCCTACGACCCGACGCGCTCGCCGTGCGGATCCAGTTCAGGATCAGCTGTGGCGGTGGCGGCGGGAATGGTGCCCCTGGCCCTCGGCACGGAGACCAATGGCTCCCTGGTATGCCCTGCGAGCAGCAACGGAATCGTTGCGATCAAGCCGACGGTCGGGCTGGTCTCTCGCAGCGGGATCGTCCCGATCTCCCACAGCCAGGACACGGCTGGACCGATGGCACGCAGTGTCGAGGATGCGGTTACGCTGCTCGAGGCGATGATCGGCGTAGACCCTCAGGATTCACAGACGGACGCCGTTTCCCTCGTGACGGGGTGGACGCTCAGTGAGCACTTGCGCAGCGACGGTCTCGAAGGCAAGCGGATCGGCGTGGTTCGCTCACTCACCGGCTATCACTCCGGTACGGACCAGCTTCTCGAGAAGGCTCTCGAGGCCCTCGAAGCCGGCGGAGCCGAGATCGTCGATGCCCTGAGCTTCGATCCGCCCGAGGCATTCGACCAGGCCAGCTACGACGTGCTGCTCTACGAGTTCAAGCACGATCTCAATAGCTATCTAGCCGGTCTGCCGGATCCGGCCCTCTCCGCCTTGACACTCGAGAGCTTGATCGCCTTCAACGAACAGCACGCAGACGAGGAGATGCCCTACTTCGGCCAGGAGATCTTCCAGAAGGCTCAAGCCAAGGGTTCCCTTCGCGATCGGGCCTATCTCGAAGCCTTGGCGCTTGCCCAGCGTGAGACCCGCAAGGATGGGATCGATCGCTTGATCCGGGAACATCAGCTGGATGCCCTCGTGGCACCCACCGGCGCGCCCGCCTGGAAGATCGATCTGATCAAGGGCGACACCTTTCTAGGGGGCAGTTCGACCTATCCCGCCGTCGCCGGCTACCCCAACATCACCGTTCCCATGGGTCGGGTGGAGGGGATGCCGGTGGGCCTGTCCTTCTTCGGGCCAGCCCTGTCGGAAGCGACGCTGATCGAGATCGCATTCGGCTTCGAGCAAGCGACCAGGCATCGGACGTGGCCCAAGTAGGAGCCCCGCCGGCAGAGCTCCCGCCCCAAGCTGTCAATCGCGTCCCAGGTAGCGGAGGACGGCGCGCGCCTGGGATGCGCCGTCGAGTCCCGCTTCGTCCAGCACCATGTCGGCCTGTCCGCTGCCGAGGTAATGGCCTTTCTGGAAGGGGTACATCGTGGCCTCACGGCCTGCGTCGGAGCGGATCCAGCGGTACATCGTCGGCAGGGTGAAGCCGGTGATACCCATGGCCTCTTCCGAGTGAGCCGCGGGGAAGATGTCCTCTTTCTCCTCGGGGGAGAGGGCGTCGAAGAGTTCCTCGCTGGCGACGTAGTAGATGTTGAGGTCCACGCCGGCTTTTTCGAGCCGCGGAAGGGCGTCCTCGAGGAAGGCGTAGGTCACGCCGCTGCCCTGGAGCACCACGGTGCCGTCACCGTCTCCCTCGGCACTTCGCAGGGCGTACACCCCTGTTCTTGCCGCGGAGACCGGTGCCAGGCCCATCGCCTCGCGGTCGAAGACCTTCTCCGTCGGCCGCGTGACGAAGGGGAAGAGCACGGCGGGCCGTTGAGCGAGGCCCGCGGAGAAGAGGGTCCATACCTCGCCCGGATCCCAGGGAGTGAGCGTGATCGCGCTGCCCTTCGGGAAGTTGCCCTGGAGCAGTTGCAGCGGCTGTGGGTCCGCGTGGGTCGGACCATCCTCGCCGGTCTTCAGACCGGCGTGCGCGCAGACGACGATGGCGGTCTTGAACGCGTCACCGGTGGCGTCGTACTTGCCCTGGCAGCCGATGGCATGCAGACGGGAGGAGATGTGGGACAGGGCCGCGATGAACGCTCCGTAGGAGGAGCCGACGCCGATGTGCCGGCCGTAGCTCGAGATGCCCGTGAGGATCCCGACCATCGCATCCTCGCAGATGCCGCCGAGGGACAGCAGCCGCGCGAGAGGGTTCGAGCGGGCATTCCAGAAGCCGTCGTCAAACGCGCTGGCGCACTTGTTGATGCTCGTCGAGCCCAGGAGATCTGCCGCGGCCGCAAGCATCGCGCCGCCGCTTTTCTCGTTGTAGTGGCCCAGGACCTTGCCGAGCTCGCCACGCAGCGTCGCGCCCGTGCCGACAGCCGGCGCCATGCCGTCCGGAATCTGGTCGGCGCCCCGGGTGGCGATCTCGTAGAGTGTGTCAACCGTCGGCGCATTCTCTCGGGGCTTGCGTCCTGAGCTGTCCAGCCGAGCACGGGAGGCGCGCAGGCGTGCGGCCATGGCGTCGACCATCGGCCGGTTGGTCTCGAGGGCCTTGCGAACGATCTGGAGAGCCTGCCAGTAGCTTTCTTCGATCGTCTCGCGAGAGCCGCCCTCACAGCTTCGTGGTGTCTCTCCTACGAGGCGGGTCAGGGGTTCGATGGCCTTGAAGAAGCCTTCCGAGCAGTACTTATGACCACCACCATGGGAGGCCTTGCCCTCAATCCCGTACTTCCAGCCCTTGGTCGTGTGGTAGGCGATCATCGTGGGCTGGCCGTTCGTGATGCTCAGGGCGAGCTTGTGGGCCGCGATGATCTGCTGAAAGTTCGTGCCATCAGGGACGGAGATCAGGTTCCAGTCGTGCAGCTGGGCCAGCTCGCCGGGTGCCCACTGGACGTAGTCGCCGGGTCCCGTCTCGTCGAGGCACACCCGGTTCGAGTCGATGGAGGCCTGGTTCCAGTCGAGGTGCATGATGACGTTGTCGAGGCACGCCGTGCCCGCTGCGGCCATGGCTTCGGCGACGCGACCGGGGGTGAGGCCCGCTTCGCCTTCGACGAGGTGCACCTTCGGGGCGTTGGGACCGTAGTAGTCCCGCGCGCCGAAGGCGAGGCCAAGCGACGTCGTGACACCGACGCCCGAGGCCCCGGTGGAGAGGCGAATGAAAGGTGTGATCGGGCAGGGATGCCCGTCGAGTGCCTTGGAGCTGAACTTCTTGAAGAGCGGCGTGTCAGAGACCGGGTTGCGGCGGAAGCCGAGCAGGTCCTCGAGGCGCAGGCGAAGATTGATGTTCTCGGGGAGCAGTTCCGGTGCCGCGATGCGCACGATCTCGTTGCGGAGTGCCCACATGGCATAGAGGCCGAGGGCCTTGTGGCCGGCGGCATAGGAAATGATGTCCGCATCCCCGCGGTCCGGATCCGAGAAGTCATAGCTCAGGGTGTTGAAAAGCAGTGAGGAGACGAAGTGTCCGGAGGAGATCGACCCACCGGGATGGCCGGAGGTCGGGACGTAGTTGAACATCATCGCGCAGAGTGAGCGGTAGATCAGGTCCAAGCGCTCGAAGTGAGCAAGGTCCTCGGAACTGAGAGGGTTGCCGTTCTTCTTGAACTCATCATCGAGATGGAAACACGTGGAACGGCGCTTGGGAAAGTCGCAGCTCATAAGCCTCTCCTTAGGACTTGCCAAAGTCGGGTGAACTCCCGTCAGCGGCGGTGTCGGGACGGGGGAGAGGTATTCTAGTCGCGGTGGATGGATCTGCGCTATATACCTAGGCTCGGATTCTTCGCGAAGAGACTTGGTGAGGAACAATCCTGAGAATAGATAGAGATTGGCCGGGAATAATGCGCATCAGACTACTAAGCTACAACATTCACCGGGCCATCGGCCTCGATCGCCGCTTTCGACCCGAGCGGATCGTCGAAATCCTCGCTCACCACGACGCGGACATCGTTCTGCTCCAGGAGGTCGATGATGGGGTTCCGCGCTCCCGGGAGATCGACTTGGCCGGGGAGCTCGCGGCGAGCCTCGGGTATCCGCATCTCGCGGTCGGACACAACGTCAGCCTGCGCAAGGGTCGCTATGGCAACGCAACGCTCTCGCGCTTCCCGATCGTGCGGGAGCGAAACATCGACCTGACCATCGGGAGCCACAAGCGTCGTGGTTGCCAGCACACGACCCTGGAGCTTTCCCACGCCGGCGAGCCCGACCGCCGTCTTGAGGTCTTCAACCTGCACCTGGGTCTGTCGGCGAGGGAGCGGGAGCGCCAGACCGGGGTGCTGATTCGCTCCCGGGAGTTCCGCAGAATCGCTCAAGAGACGCCTTGTATCGTCGGCGGGGACTTCAACGACTGGCGCTCGCGCCTGCGGGGCATCTTCGTGGAGGGTATTGAGTTTCAGCTGGCCAGCGAGTTGAAGAACGGGCGTGCGATCCGTACCTATCCCTCGATCTCTCCGCGCGGTGGCCTGGACCGCTTCTACTCGCGAGGTTCCATCCGCTCGGGCTCAGTGCGGACCTGCCGGAAGGCGGTCTCCCGGATTGCGAGCGATCACCTGCCTCTCATTGCCGACTTCTTCCTGAGCTGACCTGGGTTGGCGTCCTTTGCCGAGGTGTCGCCGTCACTTGCATCCGGGCGCGCCGTCATGGTGGTTGCGGACCCTGCTGCCAACGCTTGCGCAGCTCGGGACCTTCACCTCCGTTTCGTGGACAAAGAGAGTTACACTACAGGTTGGCACAAACCGGCCAGGCAGGCCGCTTTCAAGGAGGTTGTGATGCGCGAACTTTCGAGACTCCTGGTGTTGTCCCTTCTATTGGTGCTTCTTGTGGGTTGCGGTGCGACCTACGATTCCCAGTCCGACTTGGCCGCACTCGATGCCAAGATCGAGGAGTTTTCTTCGCTGGTCAGCGCAGGAGATGTGGACGGCATCATGGGTCAATACGCATCCGAGGTCGAGCCCGAGGCCTACATGCTCTACGCGAATGTCAAGGGACGCGATGCGATCCGTGCCGCTTGGGAAGCCCTTTTTGCCAATGCCGAGGTGACAGGGCTCACAATCGTGGACCGGCACCACAAGTTGGATCGCAACTTGGCGGTCAGTTACGGCCTCTGGAAGATGACGCTGAAGTCCGGTGAGATCGAGCAGCAGCTCGAGGGGCGTTTCACAAACGTCCTTGGGAAGAAAACCGGCCGCTGGCAGCTGCTTCATGTTCATCTTTCGACGCTTCTTTCCCCGGTTCCCGCGCCGATGCCGCCTGCTGTTCCCGAGGCCTAGACATCCTGGATTGACCGCTCCATCCATGATGCCTTGTGGGGTGTCGCAGACGTTCGTCGCACGAGTCGCGCCCGGGGAAACGATAGAGAAGCGGCGAATTGTCGGCCCTTCTCTCGCGGACCCGAGGAGTCAGCGGGAGTCGCTGACGAGGTTTCGTGGAGCAGGGGACTCCCTCTGCCTCGCCTCGTCCGCGAGTCTTCCACTGCCTTGGATCCTAGCTGGAGTTGGCCTTCGTGGTGCGCGCGAAGCGGAGGCAGAGGTTCAATAGCATTCCGGCCGTGGCACCCCAGATAAACTGTTCTTCGTGCTCGAGATAGTAGAACTCGCGATGCCGGCCTTCGTAGTCGCAGGCGCCGACTTTGTAGCGGGAGCGGTCAAGGACGAGGCTGAGCGGCAGATCGAAGATCTCGGCGACTTCGCCGGGGTCGGGGTGCAGATCGAGCCCCCGGCCGTCGACGAAGGCGACGACGGGCGTAATCAGGTAGCCAGTGATCGTCTGGTAACGGTCGAGGAGCCCTGCAACCTGTACGCGTTCCGGCAGGAGGCCGATTTCTTCCTTGCTCTCCCTAAGGGCGGTCTCGAGCGCGGAGCGATCCTGCTCTTCGACCCGCCCGCCAGGAAAGGAGACCTGCCCGGCGTGGCTCGACAGATGCTCGGTGCGCCGGGTCAGCAGGACCCTGAGGCCCGCTGGACTCGTCACGAGGGGGACGAGGACCGCTGCAGGTCTGTGGAGGACGCCCTGCGAGTCGGCGTCATCACCGTCGGGCCGCAGACCGAAGTCTCCTTCGGGGAGCGGAGTCTCCGGCCATGGCTCAGGCGCGTCTCCCGCGTGATCGGTGGAGATCAAGCAGGTTCTCAGCAGAGTCTTGAGCGTTTCGAGATCCATGAATCCAGCTCGGTGGGGGTGCGCAGGCGGATTATGCACGAGAATCCCGCGGGATCGACCGCTCGTGTTCGTATTCTGTTCTCCCGACTATCCCCCGCTTGCGGCGATTCGCCGGGTAGTTGAGGATAGAAGCCAATTGTGTCCGGTCGTGACCCAATGGTCACTGACCCTTGTCCCGCCCGAGGAGAGACCCCATGAAGATCGCAGTCCGTGAAGCTCCGATTACGTCCACAGAGATCATCGAGGCGAAGAAGGCCAACCCGGGATTCGGCCGGACCTTCTCGGATCGCATGTTCATGGCTCGGTGGAACGAGGAGCAGGGTTGGCACGATGCGGAGATCGTTCCCTACGGACCGATTCCCCTCGACCCGGCGGCCAACGTACTGCACTACGCCCAGGAGGTCTTCGAGGGTATGAAGGCCTACAGCTGGGAAGATGGCCGGGTTGCCCTCTTCCGCCCCGAGATGAACGGCGAGCGCTTCAACAACTCCGCGAAGCGCCTCTGCATGCCCACCGTCGATCCCGAGTTCTTCATGGACGCGGTGACCACGCTTGTCGGGCTCGAGAAGGACTGGATTCCCGCCGATGGGAAGGGTGCGCTCTACATTCGCCCGACCATGATCGGCACCGAGGCGGCCCTCGGCGTGAAGGCCTCCACGGACTACCTCTTCTACGTGATCGTAGGACCGGTCGGGTCCTATTTCCCCACCGGCTTCAAGCCGATCAGGATCTGGGTCACGAAGGAATACGTTCGTGCTGCCGTTGGCGGCATCGGCTTCGCCAAGACCTCGGGCAACTACGCGGCGAGTCTCCTCGCGGGGAAGATCGCTGCGGAGAAGGGATGTTCCCAAGTTCTCTACCTCGATGCCAAGGAGAACAAGTTCATCGAGGAACTCGGCGGCATGAACGTCTTCTGCCGCTTCGGCAAGACGATCGCTACCTCGCCCCTCACCGGGAGCATTCTTCCAGGCGTGACTCGGAATTCCATCATGACCCTCGCCCCGGAATTCGGCCTGGCGGTGGAGGAACGCAACATCTCGATCGGTGAGATCAAGGAGCGCGCGGCGGACGGTTCCCTCAGTGAGGTCTTCGCCGTCGGTACGGCGGCTGTCGTCACGGCCATCGGCTCGTTGCTCTACGAGGACGAGGAGATCACGATCGGTGACGGGGGGATCGGCGACGTGTCGCAGCAGCTCTACGACCGCCTCACTGGAATCCAGTACGGGCGCCTGGCCGACGCGCACAAGTGGGTGCGATTCGTCGGCTGAGCTGTTTGCGGGGCGATTCGCAACTGCGGCGGAGGCCATCCAGGATGATTCCTGACGTCTCGCAGCACTGACCTGACGACAGCTGCGCAGCCGCAGAGATCATGAATCATCCTGACTACTGTTGCCGGAGTTGCTTGAGCAGGAAGAGGTTCGCATCGACGATATTCTCGATGGCTCGCGCCATCGGGCCCTCGCTGCTATCGCTCTCATCGTAGTAGCGGAGCATGATGGGGTTCCCTGAGCCGGTCTTCGCCTGTAGCATCGCGGTCATCTTCATCGCGTGGTAGGCCGGGATGCTTTGGCTCTCGGCGCTGGTTACCAGCAAGACCGTCGGGTAGCGTGCGCCCTCTTTCACGTTGTGGTAGGGAGAGAGCGCGTAGAGATACTTGAACTGCTCCGGATCGTCCGCGCTCCCGAACTCATCGGCCCACATCGCGCCCATCGCATCGTTCTGATAGCGGAGCATGTCGAGGATCGGGAGGCCAAGGATTACGGCCTTCGCGAGTTCCGGTCTTTGGACGAGCAGCGCGCCGGCGACGATCGCTCCGTGAGCGTTTCCTTCGATCGCGAGGGTTTCGTGGCTGCAGTAGCCTTCGCGAATCAACCACTCGGCGGCCGCGATCAAGTCGTCGACGGCGTTCTGCTTGTTGGCCTGCTTGCCGGCCTCGTGCCATTTCTTTCCGAACTCGCCTCCCCCCCGGATGCTGGCGATGGCGAACATGCCTCCACCGTCGAGCCAGGCCACGGCGGGAACCGAGAAGCGCGGGGTCACGCTGATCCCGAAGCTGCCGTGGGCTGCCAGGATCGTGGGGTTCTTTCCGTTCAGGATCGTGCCCTTCTTGTGGACGATGAACATCGGGATGCGCGTGCCGTCCTTGGAGCGGTACCAGGCCTGTTGCAGATGGTAGTTCGAAGGATCCACCGGGATCTCGGGGCGGTAGAGGATGCTGCGCTGCCCGCTCTCGGTGTCGTAGCGATAGATCGTCCGGGGGATATGGAAGGACTCGAAGGTGAAGAAGGCCTCCGTGCTGTCCCACTCGCCGTTGATCGAACTGACCGTTCCGATTCCCTCGAAGCGAATCTCACCGAGTTCTTCTCCGGTGGGGGCGAAGCTGACGATGCGTGAGGCAACGTCTTCGAGATAGCGCACGAAGAGCTTCCCGCCCACGAGGCTCACGCTTTCGAGAACCTGGCCCCGCCGACTCGCGATCAACTCCCGCCAGTTTTCCTGCTCCGGTTGATCGAGGCTGGCCACGAGGACCCGGCCCAGTGGGGCCTCCCAGTCGGTGGAGATATAGACCCGGCCCTCAGCGACTCCGACGGAGGTGCGGGCCGCAAGCCCCTCAACAACCGTCTTGAGTCTGCCGGTCTTGAACTCGTAGAGGTAGATGTCGGTGAGTCCGCTCGCGCCCTCGGTGCGGCGGATGATGAGCTGCTTCCCGTCCTCGGAAAGCGCGAGCTTCGCCATTTGCCCCGGCGCGATCTCGATTCCCTTCAGCTTGCGATCGTGGGCGCTGGGCGTTCCGAGGATGTGGATCGCTATTTGCCCCCCTTCCTCGGAGTAACTGCTGTAGCAGGCCCGCTTGCCATCGGGAAGGAGCACAGCCCTGAGATAGCGCGCGCCCGGCAGATCGTCCGGCAGGTCCCTCCTGCGATCGACATCATAGAAGCGGATAGAGTTGTCCTCGCTTCCATGCTGGTATATCTCGTAGG
>JANTFM010000136.1 GCA_024763475.1 Acidobacteriota bacterium
GGGGACGTGAACGATACGATGGAGTCTTGTGATCAGCCATCAGGGTACGTAGATAACGGCGACGATTGCGACGAGAGTAACGCGAGCGTTGGTCTGGCGGGAACTTGGTACCGGGACGCCGATGGGGACGGTTACGGAGACGTGAACGAGACGCTGGAGTCTTGTGACCAGCCGTCTGGATATGTAGATAACGGTGACGATTGCGACGATAGTAGCCCGGTTGCGAATCCAGGAAACGATACGGAGAACGTTGTGTCCGGCGGGTGCAGCGACGGGGTTGACAACGATTGCGATGGATACATCGATGGCGCCGATGACGATTGTGTATCGGGGGATCTAATTCCACTTACACCGGAGAAAGGTAAGGTGTTCGAGTTGACGGGACCCATGCCAGTCTTCAGCTGGACACCGTCCAGTGAGGCAATTGGTTATCGACTGGAGTTCTGCCGGACGCAGGACTTCCTCGAGCCGGTCGTAGTTGGTCCAGGCGCGATGATTGAGGGAACGGTATGGACACCAGGGACAAACGATTGGAGGGCCATTGCCGGGCTAGTCGCCTACTCGGGAGAGGTGCAGAGAACGGTATACTGGCGCGTCATTGGTTATGATACAGAGAACGGTAGTCGGCGAGGGCCTTCAGCGTTCTTTGATGTTGTTGGAAAGGATCTGACACAGCGTCGCGGAGGAAAGCGTATCATGGACTGAAAGTCATGAATTGAGTGGGTAGTTTCTGGGCGTTGCGCTACGGTGCAGCGCCCAGTCACGGTAGGGGCTCTCGGAAAGCGAGGCCCCAACCGGCATGCTGGCACCGTGCAGTTACTCCCGACAATGCGGCCTTTCACAGGAAGGAGCCAAACTTCGCCGCGTCCTTCAGCCAGAAGGCGACGCTTTCGAGCCAAGTGTTCTTGCTGCTGATCGACGCTTTCGAGGAGTAACTCTATGCCGCTCGCGAGGCCGGAGGCCGCTAGGAATGTTCATGCGGCTGAGGGCCATGTCGATGGTTCCGAACGGAGTGCAGGCGCACCCCCCACAAGGACCGCTTTCCTCGGACCAGGGTGCCGCCCACACGCCGGATCGGTGGGTGCCAGGTACCCTATACTGTGCGACGACGCGCGGGTTCGAGTTCCAGAGCCACAGTCGGCCGGGCGCAGGCGGGCTGTCGAGTCAACTCGGGCGCTTTGACGCCTGCGCAGGCCTGGACCGGCGGCTCGATCGGGGCGTCTTGCTCCTTATGGATTGACAGGCGCTGAAAGTGCTCGTACTCATCAAGGCGTGACCAGAGTCTGGAGCTCGCTTTGAACGCCTTCGAAGATCGTAAAGCAGCACTTGTATGGGTCGCTTCGCTCGCGGTTCTTGCGGGGGTTCCGGCGAGGGCTGCGCAACTCGTCGATGACTCGGTTCCGCGGGGTGGCGATCGTGTCACCTTTCGCGTACCGATCTCGCTGCATTTTGCCCGTCAGCTCGAGTTGGATTCGGATGGTGATGGCCGCTTCACACGAGTGGACAGCAGGTCAATTGAAGGAGGATCGCCCGATATCGAGGTCCTCGTCAACGATCCGGGAGCGCCGAATCGTGTCACGCTCGAGAAGGATGACGACGGCGATCCGGGCACGCCGGGTGCTGCGCCGGTGCTGGCCACAGCGGCATGGGATTTGCGCGACTATCCGCCGATGCTGCGGGTGAGCCCCGGGGCCCCCCTCGAGCGCGACGCGCTCTACCGGATGGTTGTGTTTGACGGCGCTACGGCGGAGAATGCCGCGGCACGCCGGGTCGAGGATCAGGAGGCGGCCGAGCCCTACGAGATCACATTTCGCACCCTTCCTGCGGGTGGCCTTGGGGAGGTGCGCAAGGAGTCCTTCGTTCCCCCCTCGCTCGGATATGAAGAGGTCTACAACATCTATCTGCCGGCTGGCTGGGGAGAGTCCCCGTCGCAGCTCTATCCGGCCATCTACCTGCTGCATGGGGGTTTCGGCAACGAGGACTCGTGGCGTGCGACGGCGGAGAGCGTCATCAACCGGCTCGTGGATGACGGCGAAATCGAGCCGGTCATCGCGGTGATGCCGGACGGCAACTCCGGCTTCTGCTTCTTCACGATCATCGCGCAACACCGCCTTTTTTCGAACACCTGGGACGGGCAGTTTCGCTATGGGGACTACACCGCGTACGACCTGCCGGACGAGATTGAGGCGCGTTTCCGGGTCGAGAGCACGCGCCGTCGCCGGGGAGTCGCCGGATTGTCGATGGGTGGTTTTGGCGCGGCCAGCGTCGGCCTTGGTCACAGCGACGAGTACTCGTTCGTCGCGCCGCTCGCGGGGTGGCAGCACAGCGTGCGCATGGTGAACCCGCCCGCGTTTCCGGGCTGTCTCGCGACGCACTGGGAGGTCATTCCCGACTTTGGCGACAGCTGTCCGGGAGGTCTGGCGCTACAGGACGCGATGGGTCCGGCAGGTAGCTCGGATCTCACGCACCTCAAGACGATCAACGGGCGCGACCTGGCAGAGACTGTAACGGATGCCGTCTTCCGTGGGAATCTCTTCATCGCCCACGGTGACGCCGACGAGACAGCGACCGTCGAATGGTCGGACGACATCTCCTGTGCCCTTGAGGAGATGGGGGCTGCACACTGTTACAAGCGCCCGGTTGGCGTCGGCCACGACGGCAATCTCTGGGATGTTGCTTTCGAGGAGGACGTGCTGCCACGCTTCCACGCCGTCGCCTACTGGGCCGACTTGCCAGCCGAGATCAATGAAAACTGCGTCAACTCCACGATCATCGCGCTCGCGGACGTGGATCTCGACACGGTTGCTGACGATGGCGATCGGAGTGGCGTCCTCGGCGACAACCCCTGCCTCAATGCGACGTCAGCCTGTGACGACAACTGCCGAGACACACCGAACCTCGCACAGCTCGATCAGGACGCCGACGGCGAAGGCAATGCGTGTGATCTCGACGATGATGGCGATGGCGTGGAGGATGCTCTCGACTGCGCTCCGCTCAGCGCCACGGAGGGCACGCCGCCCGCCGCGGGTCCCCTCACACTGAGCGGCGGCGAGAGCACCACGATCGACTGGCCGGACCAGGCCACCGCCGAGGTCTACGATCTGGCTCGTGGGCTCGTCTCGCAGCTGGCTTCGGGTTCTCTCGGCCACTGTCTCGCGGAGGATCTTCCCCAATCGATCTATGACGACACGGAAGCCCCACCTCTCGACGACGCGTTCTTCTATCTCGTCCGCGGCGAGGATACCGGGTGCGGCGGTGCGGGTCCTTGGGGTGCAAGTTCGAGTGGCGCGCCGAGGGAGCCTGCCGGTTGCGCGCCCTAGTCTGCGTTCCGAGTGGCCTGCGGGTCGTGCCCTTGCCGCGGGTTGCGGGTTCCCTGATAGGTGCCCTTGGTCGCGCCCTGATCGTCGTGTGATCGGCCCGCAGCCGGTCGGTGCGGAGTAGCGC
This sequence comes from Acidobacteriota bacterium, assembly GCA_024763475.1. GTDB lineage: Bacteria > Acidobacteriota > Polarisedimenticolia > J045 > J045 > JANTFM01. The sequence continues at coordinate 3,445 of JANTFM010000136.1, forward strand.
CTGAGGGTCGCGCCCTGATGATTGCTGGATAGATACGTCGCGCTTCGACCAACGAGGCGCTCCACTCGAGAGGCCGCATAGCGGCGGCTCGACACCGACTTGAGGACTGCGGTATGCTGTAACTTCGCGGGGTTTCTTCATCCTACTCTCTACTCTTCGATGGGAGGATCTGTGGTCGGTAGCTCCTTGACGAAGCAGCAGCTGCTAGACGAGTTGGAGCGGCTCCGGGCGAAAGTCGAGCAGCTGGAGGGCTTGCAAAGGGAGCCCCGTCAGACCGAGGCCCTTCTTCGCGCGACCTTAAACGCGATCCCGGACTTGATTACCGTACACGATCGGGATCTGAACGTGGTGCTGAGCAACTGGCATGGCCACGAGTATGTTGCAGAGAAGTGGCAGTTGGGCATGGTGAAGTGCTACAAGGCGTACATGGAGCGGGATGAGCCTTGCGAGCCCTGCCACGCTCTCGAGGTCTTCGCGACGGGCAAGACGATGCGGCTCGAGATGACCAATCCCGTGGACGGGATCACGCGCGAGATCAGTGTTTATCCCGTCTTGGATTCGTCTGGCAAGGTCATCATGGTCACCGAGCATGTGAGGGATATCTCCCGGCGCATCGAGGCCGAGCAGGCGCTCAGACGTAGCGAGGCGGCCCTCAGGCGCGCCCAGAAGATGTCCCAGGTGGGAAGCTGGGAGCTGGATGTTGCCAAGGGCGAGCGATTCTGGTCGGAGGAGATCTGCAGGATCGTCGGTCTGGCTCCTGGAAACAACCTGGCCTTCGAGGCGTTCCTGGAACGGGTGCACCCCGATGATCGTGATGTCATGGAACAGGGCTGGCAGAGACTGCAGCGGGGTGAGTCCATAGATCAGACCCTCCGCCTGGTCATCGACGGGAAGATCAAGTGGATTCGAGGGATTGCCGAGGTGGAACTCGCGGAGAGCGGGCAGCCGGCCCGGATGTCGGGAATCGTGCAGGACATCACCGAGCGAGTCCAGATGGAAGAGCGTCTGCGGCAGTCGCAGAAGATGGAGGCTGTCGGGCAGCTGGCCGGAGGGGTCGCCCACGACTTCAGCAATCAGTTGCAGGTCATCAGTGGTTACGCTGAGGAGATTCTCTCGAGCAAGGGGGTGGACTCGGCCCTGCGGGGTGGCGTGCAGGAGATCGCGGAGGCCAGCGCGCGTGCGGAGCGACTCGTCCGGCAACTGCTTCTCTTCTCGCGCAGACAGGTCGTGAAGCCGGAAAGTCTGCGGCTGGGCGAGGTGGTGACCGGTCTGATGGGCATGCTCACTCGCGTCCTTGGTGAGCACATCCACCTCGATTGGCGCCCCGGCAACGAGACGGACTGGGTCTGGGCCGACAAGGGCATGCTCGAGCAGGTCATCATCAACCTCTGCGTGAATGCCCGCGACGCCATGCCCGATGGCGGTGTCCTGGCCCTTGCGATCGAAGGCGCCGTCCTCGATGCCGACGCGCTGAGTGCGTACCCCTGGGCGAAGCCCGGGCGATTCGTCTTGCTCAGCGTTAGAGACAACGGGTGTGGCATGAGCCCATCGCTGCTCGAAACCATCTTTGAGCCCTTCTTCACGACGAAACAGCCCGGGGAAGGCACGGGGCTTGGCCTCGCCACCGTGTACGGTGTCGTCAAGCAGCACGAGGGGCTGGTCCAGGCGCGCAGTCGCTTGCGCGAGGGATCGACATTCGAAGTCTATCTGCCGGTCTCCGCTCGCGAGGCCGCCACTGGCGATCACGAGGTGGAGGATGCCGTCAAAGGCGGCACAGAGACCATCCTGCTGGGAGAAGATGAAGATCAGGTGCGCGAGTTGGCGAAGGCGATGCTCGAGCGAGCCGGCTATACGGTCCTGAGTGCATGCGATGGCCGGGAAGCCTTGGACCTTCTCGCGGCGAACCTGGAGCAGGTCAGCCTCGTCCTGCTGGATGTGGTGATGCCGGTCACTGGAGGAAAAGAGACCTACGCCCGGATCAAGAAGAGCTGGCCGGAGATTCCGGTGGTCTTCATGAGTGGCTACAGATCCGACGCGTTACAGATGGACTTCGTTGCGCAGGAAGGGTTGAAGCTGATCGCGAAACCCTTCGGTCGGGACGAGTTGCTTCTCACCGTGCGCGAGACTCTCGACAAGAAACGGCGGGCATAGACTCACCCGGGTTGTAGCGCTCACTGCAGATGGCCACACCGATGTGGTCGAAGCGCGTGGCAAGTCTGGAGCGTCGCGGTCGCCGGAGCTGTGATCGCCCTGCTCGTGGAGTCTCTCCTACCCGGTGATATGGACCCTGCGGCCGCTCAGCCCATCCACACGCCGTAGCGCAGGCGCCAAAGAAGGGCCGGGCCCCAGCTCAGTGCTACGAAGACCAGCCAGGAGCCGAGGACCCAGAGGAAGGCGCGGTGCAGGCGGTGACGGGTCGCGTCGAGTAGCCCGGAGTGCTTGCGCGAGAAGAAGGTGGCGCTAAGGGCGGTAAACGACTCGAGGGTGATCAGCAGCAGGGAAGCAAGGAGCGGGTAACCCACGGCACCGTGTACGGGCAGGAAAAGGCACCAGGGACAGTGGTGTTGCAGGACTTGGTAGTGGTAGGCGGACAGGACGGTGACGAGCGCGGTTCCGGCGAAGGGGAGCCAGACGAGGGTGGCGACGAAGAGGGCCGTCGAGGCGGCAAATGCGGAGCGCCCGCGGCGCAGGGCCGAGAGGCCGGCGAGGGCGATGGCCGCGACGGCGAGTCCGAGGCCGCCGCTGCCCACGAGCCAGAACGCATCGCTCAGGCCCGCGGAGTGGGTGGCCTCGCTCTTCGTGGTGAAGGTGTCGTAGACGACCTGGCAGCAATCGACGGGCTGGTAAGGGTCGAGTTGGAGCAGCGCGCGCAGCGTGTAGAGGGCGGCGAGCAGAAGAAGCGGGACCGAGAGCAGGTTCCAGCGGGCGATGGCCCCTTCGTCGATGCGGCGGGGGAGCGTTCGGTGAATGCCGTCGAGGCTCTGCCAGACCCACAGTACGGCCAGCGCCAGGGCGCGCAGAGCCAGGCCGCGCGTGCCGAATCCGCCGGTGGCCTGCAGTACGCCGGTACCGCACATGGCGCCAGGGATGAGGGGCGGAAGAAGCAGGGTGATCGCCAGCACGAGAAGCAGGGAGGAGGCGACGAAGAATCCCATCGCGTAGCGTGCCACGAGGCGGGCGGCATCGCAGTCGGCCTCGAGGCGGATCTGCTTCATGGAGATGCTGGCCGGGTCCCAACGCAGGAGGACGCGCAGGTAGGAGAGCGCGGCGTAGAGAGAAAAGGCGACGGCCAGCGTGTCCAGGGCGAGAATCGCGAGAAGCATGGGGTTTGCGATCACGACGCGCGTTCCAGGCGTCCTTCCAGCAGGATCCAGCTTCTGTCGGCGAAGCCGTCCCGGCCCAGGCGCGGATCGTGGGAGACGACGATCACCGTCGCGCCGCCCGCGCGGGCCTCCAGGAGGCGCGTCTCGATCGTGGCCGCGCCCCGTGCGTCCTGGTGTGCCGTGGGCTCATCGACGAAGAGAAAGCGCGGTTTGCCGACGAGGGCCCGGGAGAGCGTGATGCGCTGGCGTTCTCCTCCCGAGAGTCCAGCGAGCTGGCGTTCGGCCAGGTGGGTGATATCGAAGCGCTCGAGTTCGGCGAGAGCCCGCGCGCGGGCCTCGGCCAGGGAGGGTGCGACCGGCACGAGAGGGATCATCACGTTCTCGATGACGCTGAGCTCGTCGAGGAAGTGAGGACTCTGGAACGCGAGGCCGGCGTTTCGCCGCCAAAGGTCCTTGTGTGCGGCATCGTAACGGCTCACGGCCTCGCCGTCTGCGAGCACCTCACCAGAGCTGGGGCGCAGGATCGTGGAGAGGATGTGCAGCAGAGTCGTCTTGCCAGCACCAATTGCCCCGGTGATCAGTGCGATCGCGCCCGCATCGAAGTGCGCGGAGGCGCCCGCGAGAATCTCGTGCTCGCGACCTTCCGGCGTTCTGCGCACGAGATGCAGGTCGCGGCACGCGATGCCGCGCGGGGCGCTCATGACTCCTCTCCACGCAGCCACTCCTCGGCATCGACCGTCGCGGAGCGCAGGGTGGGGAGGAGAATGGCCGCAAGGCAGGGCGCCAGGACCAGGGCTCCCACTTCGAGAAGGATGCGCAGGACGCCCGTTGGGTCGAGGGTGAGCTGCGGGGCGGCTCCCGACCAGCCGAAGAGCAGGGCGCCAGCCCAGTTCAGACCCGAGAGGAACACGGCTCCGTACGCGAGGCACCACCCGACGGCCAGAGCGGGGAGACCGATCACGAGGGCGCGGGAGAGATGCAGACGGAGGATGTCGCCGCTGCGCCACCCGAGCGCCTTGAGGAGTCCGATGTCGCGACGGGATCCCAGTTGGATCCGGGCCATGGCCGTGGTCAGCAGCACGAGGGCGAGCAGCGCGGGGATCAGCAGGGTCGTGAGCAGGCCCGATGCTTTTTCGAGCTGCGCCATCATGGCCCCGAGGCTCTCTCGGCGGCTCGTGATCTGCACGGGAAAAGGCAGGGCCGCCTCGAGATCCGGCCGGATGGCGTCCATCTCGGTGTCGTGAAACACCCACACCGCGAAGTCGCTGGCGGCGTCTCGTTCGAGCCCGAGGAGCGCCCGGGCATCGCTGCTGTTGAGCAGGATCAGATCGTGGGCGACCAGTCCCCAGGATGCGGGCAGGACCTTCTTGACCCGCACACTTCGCTCGCAGGCTCCGTGCAGGGAGATCGTCTGGCCCGGACTGAGGGCGAACGCGGGGCCCGTGATGGCCTCTCCCGGTCCCGGCGCCGTGATGGCCTCTCCGGACCCTGGTCCCGTGATGGCCCCAACCGGCCCCGGCGCTGTGATGGCCTCTCCTGATCCTGGTCCCGTGATGGCCTCTCCCGGTCCCGGCGCCGTGATGGCCTCTCCGGATCCTGGTCCCGTGATGGCCTCTCCCGGTCCCGGCGCTGTGAGCTGCTCATCTCCTGTTCCGGCGTCGTCAGGCGTCAGTGCGAGGATCGTCACGCTCGCTTCCTGCCAGCGGACGACGCCCCAGATGCGGGCAGAGGCTCGCGTGACGCCCGTGACGCCCCGGAGTTGCTCGAGTGCGCGGGTGGGGACGGGTGCCCAGCCGCCCGGACTCAGGCGCCGGATCACCAGGGAAGGCGCGTCCTCGAGCACCGTCTCCGCGCTACAGCTCAACCCCCGCGCGAGGAGCAACCCCGCGCTGAGGACCGCAATGAGCGACGCCATGGCGGCCCCTGCCAGCAGCGCCTCTGCGGGGCGACGCAGAACATCGCGCGCGGCCCACACCCAGAGTCCGGGGAGAGAGATTCTCACCAGGAATCGCTCCCGGGCGAGAGCGGGAGGGCGAGCTGAGGAAGATCCGGCGTGTGGCGACGATCGACCGCGCGATGTGAGGCAGGCCCTTCCCGCGGTGGTCTGCCCGAGGGTGTGAGCGTGATTTGCCCCAGTCCCATCCGGGACGCGACCCGCTCTTGCATGTCCACAATGCCGGTCCAATCCCGCCAGGATGCGTGTACGAGGATGAGTAGGAGCGCGAGGCCGGGGAGCACGAGAGCGCTCAGGGCGAGCAACTGGGAAGACGTCGTCCTGACGGAACGGCGCTTCAATCCATCATCTTTTCGCCGGGACGCATCGTGGCGTTCTTTCCGGTTATCTCTTTCCACTTCATATCATCCAATTCGGAGAGCCTGAAGGTGATCTTGCCTCCATGGCGCACTTTGAAGGTCTCGAGGTCCGCCTCGTCTTGCAGCGGCACCAGGGCCGGGCCCATGGGGCCGACGACGTCCGAGCCGGCGACCCAGAGTGCCGACAAGGCGTCAATGTAGTTGCCGCCAAAGTACTCCGGTGCGACCGCACGCCTGAGAGACTGCTTGTCTCGATCGAGGAAAATCTCTGGGTGGAGCCAGGCCTTCATCATGCAGCCCGTTCCACAAAAGTAGAAGGAGCTGTCGTCGTCGAGTTGGATCGCGGACGCGAATTTCACATGCTGGCTGATCTGCATCCCACAGACCGGGCATCGATCCTGCTCGCTGATCTGCATCTGGCCGGTTGCGTCCAGGCTCTTGAGGGCGAGTGCCGGGCCGGAGTGCGTGGTGGCGTTGTTCCCTTTGGCGCAACTGATGGTAAGAACGAGGAAGATCAGCAGGGTCGCCCCGAAGAGTTGTTGCAGCACCCTGACCCACCGCGCCATTTCCGGGGACCCTTCGGCTTTTCTCATGACTCACCTCCGAGATCATCCTACTCGGGGAGTCCTCTCTTTTCCACCAAGCTCGCGCTGTGCATAATGTCCTCACCCCGGACGAGGCTGCTGAGTTTTCCGGGTCAAGCGGGTCATTCGATGACGTGGACAAGTGAGTTGCACCAGCTGGACCTGGGAGCCCTCTTCCTGCTCGGCCTGCTGGGAAGCGGGCACTGCGTGGGCATGTGCGGCCCCTTGATCCTCGCGTTCCCGGCCCGGGCGGGGGGGGCCCTCGCGCATTTCGCCTACAACGCCGGTCGGATCTTGACCTACACCCTGGTCGGAGCCCTTCTCGGGAGCGTCGGTGTGGGT
>JANTFM010000137.1 GCA_024763475.1 Acidobacteriota bacterium
CGGGATCCAGCACGGGACCTGCCAGAGGGAGTGTGCGGGGTCCTGAGCCGAAGCCCCCTCACGCCGCCAGTCACAGCTGACCAACGGCAGCTGCTGTCCGTCTGTCAGCACCCACAGGAACGGCGGGAAATCCGAAAACAGACGGTTTTCCACCCACAGATTCTGCCGAGGACCCGATTGTTCTGAGGCCCCAAGACTCAGGCACCAACGGTGCCCGGGACTAGAAGCTTCAGCCGCCTCCCCCACCGAGCGAGCAGCTCGTACCCGCACTGCTGCTGGGGGCACTCGACTTGTTGGAGGTCGCGAAGGACGACAGGAGCTGCGAGAGACATTTCGACCCGCAACTCGGGCAAACGAGGCCCTCGGCCCCCTCATCCACCTTGCGCAAGGCCTCAAGCACATGGCCGCAATCATCGCAGCGGAATTCGTAAATCGGCATCGTAACTCCTCGGGCGTCCCCTGCACCCTTGCGGGCGCGCCGCCCTCTGCGTGACAATTTACAACCCGAAGGGTGTCATTCGCCAGTTGCGATCGGCCGGACCCGTCCAGCACGGCGAGCCAGCCGCTTCCCAACCCGCCGCCACCGGGATGATCTCGCGAGCCCCCCGGTCCCCTACGACCCGTGGTACTCCTGCAGGGAGCGGACCTCGAGGTGATTCCCACGGCGATTGCGAATGGCCTCCACAGCCGATGCAGCTCCGGAAAGGGTCGTGATCAGCGGTATGTGGCGCTGAAGGGCTGCCGCGCGGATCGCGCGTTCATCGTAGAAGGAGGGCGCTCCGAGCGGCGTATTGATCACGAGCTGGATCTCACCGCTGATCATCCGGTCCACCACGTTCGGCCGACCCTCGTTGACCTTGAAGACCGCCTCGACGTCGAGACCGCTCTCTCGCAGGTACTTCGCCGTTCCTGCGGTCGCGACCAGACCCAGGCCAAGTTCGGCGAGGTCCGCGGCCACCTTCGCCAGAGCCGCCTTGTCCCGATCATGCACGGACAGGAAGGCGCCACCCCCGAGCGGGAGATCCTGCCCCGCCCCCCACTGAGCCTTGAGGAATGCCTCACCGAAGCTTGCCCCGACCCCCATGACCTCCCCGGTTGACTTCATCTCCGGGCCCAGAATCGGATCCTCTCCCGGGAAACGAGCCCAGGGAAGCACGGGTTCCTTGATAAAGACGGCCCCTTCGATCTTCGGCTCGCTGATCCCGAGTTCCGCAAGGCTCCTGCCGAGCATGATCTGGGTTGCGACCCGCGCGAGCGACAGCCCGGTGGCCTTCGCAACAAAGGGGACGGTCCGGGAGGCTCGGGGATTCACCTCGATCACGTAGACCGTCCCACCCTTGATCGCATACTGGATGTTCACCAGGCCGTGCACGTCGAGGGCCAGCGCGAGCCGGGTCGTCATCTCACGGATGGCGGACTCGTGGCGCCGCACCTCCTCGTGGTACGGAGGAATGACACACGCGCTGTCGCCGGAGTGGATCCCGGCCTCTTCGATGTGCTGCATGATCGCGCAGACGACCACGTCCTCGCCGTCGCAGAGAGCATCCACATCCAACTCGTAGGCATCCTCGAGGAAGCGATCCAGCAACACGGGATGCTCTGGGCTGGCCGCAACCGCCTTCTGCATCATTTCCTCGAGTGACGACTCATCCCAACAGACGAACATCGCACGTCCGCCGAGCACGTAGGATGGCCGCACGAGCAGCGGGTACCCGACCCGCTCCGCGATGACCTGCGCCTCTTCGAGGGAACGGGCCGTGCCCCATTCCGGCGCAGCAATCTCGAGCTCTTTGAGCAGGGCGCCAAACCTCTGCCGGTCCTCTGCCAGGTCGATGCTATCCGGCGAAGTCCCCAGAATCGGCACCCCCGCCTCTTTGAGCGCAAGAGCGAGTTTGAGCGGCGTCTGTCCGCCGAACTGCACGATGACGCCGTCGGGCTGCTCACGATCGACGATTGCCAATACGTCCTCGAGGGTCAGCGGCTCGAAGTAGAGCCTGTCCGAGGTATCGTAGTCGGTGGACACGGTCTCCGGGTTGCAGTTGACCATGATCGACTCGACACCCTCGCCGCGCAGCGCGAAGGATGCGTGGCAGCAGCAGTAGTCGAATTCGATGCCCTGACCGATTCGGTTCGGGCCGGAGCCGAGCACGATGACTTTCTTCCTGCTCGTGGGATCGGCCTCACACTCCTCCTCATAGGTCGAGTAGAGATAGGGGGTGTGCGCCTCAAACTCCGCCGCGCAGGTATCAACTCTCTTGAAGACAGGGCGGATGCCCAGCGACTCGCGATGGCCCCGCACCGCGGCTTCATCGGAACCCAGGTAGATCGCAAGCTGTCGATCCGAGAAACCCAGGCGCTTCGCCCGGCGCAGGAGGTGACGTGGAAGCTCTTCGAGAGAGAACGCGCGAAGACGCCCCTCGACCGTGACGATCTCCTCCATCTGCGAGAGAAACCACGGATCGACTCCGGTCAACGAGGCCACCCGGCTCACGCTCATGCCCTCGAGAAGCGCATGCTTGATATAAAAAATCCGCTGCCAATTCGGTGTCGCCAGGCGTTCTGTCAGGCGCCGGGAGTCGACCACCTTGGTGCCGTCTCCACCCAGTCCATAGCGACCGGTCTCGAGGCTCCGCAGTGCCTTCTGCAGGGCTTCGCAGAAGGTCCGCCCGATCGCCATCGACTCACCAACCGACCTCATCTGTGTTCCAAGATCCGGCGCGGTAGCCGGAAACTTCTCGAATGCCCAACGGGGCACTTTGACGACCACGTAGTCGAGCGAAGGCTCGAAACTGGCCGGGGTCTCGCGGGTAATGTCGTTGGGAATCTGATCGAGCGTGTAGCCCAGCGCGAGCTTCGCCGCGATCCTCGCGATGGGGAAACCGGTCGCCTTCGATGCGAGCGCCGATGAGCGGGAGACACGCGGATTCATCTCGATGACCAGCAGTCGGCCATCGGCCGGATTCACGGCGAACTGGACGTTGCTGCCACCGGTCTCCACGCCCACAGCGCGCATGATCGCCTGTGCCGCGTCACGCATCAGCTGGTACTCGCGATCCGTCAACGTCTGCGCCGGGGCGACCGTCACGGAGTCGCCCGTATGCACGCCCATCGCGTCGAAGTTTTCGATGCTGCAGATGATCACAACGTTGTCCGCGTGATCCCGCATGACCTCGAGTTCGTACTCCTTCCAGCCGACGATCGACTCCTCGATCAACACCTGGCTGATCGGGGAGAGATCCAGGCCCTTGGTGCAGATCTGCTCAAACTCCTCCAAGTTCCAGGCGATGCCTCCACCTATACCTCCGAGTGTGAAGGATGGCCGGATGACCAACGGAAAGCCGATCTCTTCCCGGGCCCGCACGGCCTCGTCCATCGTGGTCGCGAACAGACCCCGCGGCATCTCCAGGCCGACCGACTCCACGGCGTCGCGGAAGAGCTCGCGGTTCTCACAGATCTCCACAGCTTGCCGCTGAACACCGATCATCCTCACGCCAAAGCGCTCGAGTACACCGTCCCTGTCGAGTTCGACCGCCAGATTGAGAGCAGTCTGTCCACCGACCGTTGGAAGAAGCGCATCAGGGCGCTCCCGCTCGATGATCCGCGTGAGAACCTCACGATTCAAAGGCTCCACGTAGGTTCGGTCTGCCAGATCCGGATCCGTCATGATCGTCGCCGGATTCGAGTTGACGAGCACGACCTCCAGCCCGTCCTCCCGCAGCGCCTTGCAGGCCTGGGTCCCCGAATAGTCGAACTCGCAGGCTTGCCCGATGACGATCGGACCAGACCCGATGATCAGTACCTTTCGAAGACCTTGCTGATCTGCCATCTCTTCCATCCCCGAATCCGCCGCGCGTCACCCGCCAACCAAGAGGATCGACCGGAACCTAGAAAAAAAGGGCCGCCCGCAGGCGACCCTTCCTGGATTGCGTAAACTGGGGCACCTACTCTGACGCCTTCGCCCCATCGCCACCCTCAGCCGCCTGCGAGACAAGCTCGATGATCGCCATGCTGGCTGCATCGCCTCGTCGAGGCATCAGCCTGACGATGCGAGTATAGCCACCCGGCCGCGTCGCGTAGCGGGGGGCAATGTCATCGAAGAGCCGCTTGAGCAGGGTTCGATCCTGGATGTCCCGAGCGACGATGCGCCGGGCGTGCACCGTGTCCTTACGCGCTCGGGTGATCAGCCGCTCGGCAAAAGAGCGCAGCTCCTTGGCGTTCGCGTGCGTGGTCTGGATCCGCTCGTGGGTGAACAGGGCGCCGGCGAGATTTCTCAGCGTCGCCATACGATGCTCGCTGGTACGACCCATTTTCCGGTGTGCGTGGCGGTGTCTCATGGTTCCCTAGCCTCTCGTAGCATCACGCCTCGTTGGCGGCGCCTCGACCCCCGAGGCGCATGCCCAGGGTCAGGTTCATGTCGGCCAACAACTCCTTGATCTCGTTAAGAGACTTGCGACCGAAGTTCTTCGTCTTCAGCAGCTCAGGCTCGGTCTTCTGGACCAGGTCCCGAACAGCCTCGATACCGGCGTTCTTCAGGCAGTTGTACGAACGCACCGACAGGTCGAGCTCATCAATCGAGCGATCGAGGTGCTCACGGAGCTTCTCATCCTCGTTATCCGTGACCTCGACCTCGACTTCCATCTGGTCTTCAAAATTGATGAAGATCGACAAGTGGTCCCGCAGCAGCTTCGATGCGATCGCGAGCGCATCCTGCGGCAGAACCGAAGCATCGGTCCAGACCTCGATGACCAGCTTGTCGTAGTCGGTGGACCGCCCAACACGGGCAGGATCAACGACGTAGTTCACGCGCTTGATCGGAGAGTGGACCGAGTCGATCGGGATGTACCCGAGGGCCAGGTCTTCATCCATATTCTGATCCGCAGGAATGTACCCGCGGCCCGGTTGGATCCGCAGTTCCATCTCGAGCGATCCCTCGTCAGACAGGGTCGCGATCACGGCCTCAGGGTCAAGAATCTCGACATTCGAACTCGCTTCAATGTCTGCAGCCGTCACGACGCGGGCGCCGGAGACATTCACTCGCACGGTTTCAACCCGCGGAATGTGCAGCTTGAAGGGGACCTTCTTCAGGTTGAGGATGATATCGGTCACATCCTCGAGAACGCCTGAAATCGACGAGAACTCGTGCAGCACACCCTCGATCTTGACGGCTGTGACGGCTGCTCCCTCGATCGACGAAAGAAGAATCCGGCGAAGCGCGTTGCCAACAGTCGTCCCGAAACCTTTTTCATAGGGCTGGGCACTGAAGCGACCGTATTCGTTCGTCAGTGTCGAGCGATCGACCTCCAGGAACTTGGGCTTCTGGAAACCAATATCGATCATCGTACCTCCGTTGCGCCTATCCGCGCGTCTGGAATCGGAGGGAGTGACGGGCTCCGCCACTCCGAACCCACCTTACTTCGAGTACAACTCGACAATCAGGTTTTCCTGGATCGGCATCGTGATGTCCTCGCGCTTGGGCAAGGCCACGACTTTCCCGGCAAACTTGGCAGCATCGAGCTCCAGCCACGCCGGAATCCCGCGTCCTGCAGCCGTCCCGAGATTACCCTCGATGATTTGGTTCTTGCGGCTCTTCTCCCGCAACTCGAGCAGATCACCAGCGCGTACCTGGAAGGATGCGATATCCACCTTCCGGCCATTCACCATGAAATGGCCGTGGTTGACGAACTGGCGGGCCTGGGAGCGGGACGCCGCAAAGCCGAGGCGGTAGACGACGTTGTCCAGGCGGCTCTCGAGAATGGAGAGCAACTCCTCGCCTGTCACGCCCTTGCCTGCCGCAGCCTTATGGAAGTAGAGACGGAATTGGCGTTCGAGAACGCCGTAGATCCGCTTCACTTTCTGCTTCTCACGCAGCTGAAGGCCGTAACCCTGGAGCTTGATACGCCGACGTCCATGCTGACCCGGCGCGTAATTTCTGCGCTTGATAGCGCACTTATCCTTGAAGCAGCGCTCGCCTTTGAGGAAAAGCTGGGAGCCTTCCCGGCGGCAGAGCCTGCACACGGCACCAATATAGCGTCCCATGTCTCAGCCCTCCTCAGACCCGCCGACGCTTAGGCGGGCGGCAACCGTTGTGGGGAATCGGGGTCACATCCTTGATCGAACGAACTTCCACGCCAGAAGCGGCCAAGGCGCGAATCGAGGATTCGCGACCTGCACCCGGCCCCTGCACGCGAACATCCACCGTGCGAACCCCGGACTCGCGGGCGATATTCACCGCCTGCTGGGCAGCCATCTGCGCTGCGAAGGGAGTGCCCTTGCGGGATCCCTTGAAGCCCACGCGGCCACCGCTCGACCACGACAGCACGTTTCCCACGGGATCGCAGATACTGATGATCGTGTTATTGAAACTCGCCTGAATGTGGCAGGTGCCGTGTGGAACGATCTTGCGTTCCTTCCGGCGGCCCGTTCGTTTCTGCTTGCCACCCTTCGCCATCACTCTTTCTCCGTCGGACCACCGCACTTGGCGGAGCCCTTTTCTCGAGGCGCTTTCAGGCCCATTCACTGAACCTACCTCGCGACACGATGCCGCGAGGCGCCCCCGGGGGTGTCACCAACCCACCCTTACTTGGCCACCTTCTTCTTGCCGGCAACGGCCACACGCGGTCCCTTCTTGGTGCGCGCGTTGGTATGCGTCCGCTGACCCCGCACCGGCAAGCCCTGACTGTGGCGCTTGCCGCGGTAGCAACCGATCTCGATCAGTCGCTTGATATTCATCTGGATGTTCTTCCGGAGGTCACCCTCCACGCGTCCTTCATCCTGGATGATCTGGCGGATGCGGCGAACCTGGTCCTCGGTCAAATCCTTGACCCGGACCTCGCCTGGACAGTCTGCGTTGGCGAGGATGCTCTTCGAGCGCGCCATGCCGATGCCGTAGATATACGTCAGCGCGACATCGATCCTCTTCTGCAGGGGAAGGTCTATTCCGGCAATACGAGCCATCTTCTACTTCTCCGCGCTAGCCTTGGCGCTGCTTGTGCTTGGGGTTCTCACAGATCACGCGGATCACACCGCGACGCCTGATCACCTTGCATTTGTCGCACATCTTCTTGACGGATGCCCTAACTTTCATGGTTCACCTCTCGTCCAGCCCGAAAACCTTATTTGTAGCGGTAGATGATGCGGCCCCGGTTGAGGTCATACGGTGACAACTCAACCGTCACCCGATCACCCGGGAGAATACGGATGAAGTTCTTCCGCATCCGGCCAGAGATGTGCGCAAGGACCGTGTGCCCGTTCTCGAGTTCGACCTTGAACATCGCGTTGGGCAGTGTCTCAATCACTGTCGCCTCTAGCTGGAAGGCCTCTTCCTTGGCCACTGCATCACTCCTCTACGAGTCGCTTCCCACTCGTTCTCGTTCCTGGCTCGCTCACACCTGGCACATGTTCGCGCAGGTCCCAGCAGGTCTACCGATTCTCAAACTCACCGAGAACCCGTGGACCCTTGTCGGTGGCGACTGCCACCAGTTCCCAATGGGCCGCCAGCGATCCATCCCTGGTCACGGCAGTCCATCCATCCTCAAGCACTCTGACCGCCGCCTTACCGGCGGTGATCATCGGCTCGATAGCGAAGACCATGCCCCGCTCGATCCTGGGGCCGCGCCCTCGTCGACCATAGTTCGGGACCTCTGGCTCCTCGTGCAAGCGCGTCCCGATCCCGTGACCGGCAAAATCCCGAACGACACCCAATCCGGCCTTCCGCGCATGGGTCTCCACCGCATGGCCGATGTCCTGAAGGTGCCCACCCGGCCGAACCTGCTCGATTCCCTTCAGCAGGCACTCCCGAGTCACTCGTGAGAGCCGCCGGCCCTCTTCGGTGACCGTGCCCACCTCACAGGTGATGGCGGAGTCACCATAATATCCATCAAGACGGACGCCGAAGTCGATGCTGACCAGGTCCCCGTCTTTCAATCGCCTGCGTTTCGGAATCCCGTGAACCACTTCCTCATCAACCGAGATACAGAGGCTGGCCGGGTACTCCATATAGCCCAGAAACGCTGGTGTCGCACCCACTTTGCGGCATTGAGCCTCGGCGTGGGCATCAAGCTCTGCGGTCGTGATTCCCGGGACTGCCAGTTCGGAGAGTTCTCCGAGTACGGTCCGAACCACCCTGCAAGCCCGATCAATCTTCTCGATCTCATCCTCGCCGCGGCAAGGAATCATCCGCGAAGTTCCTCGATGATATCGCTGATCCTAAGGAAAACCTCGTCGATGGTACCTGTTCCGTCGATTTCCGCCAGCACTCCCTGCTCGCGGTATACCCCGGCGACCGGAGCCGTCGACTCCTTGTACACCTTCAATCGCTCGCGCACGATCTCATCACCGTCATCGCTGCGCTTGGTTCCGTGGTCACCGTCGATCCCCCGCTTGTGTAGCCGATCCATCAACAATGAGTCCGGCACGCGGAGGCATATCACCCGATCCAACTCCTGGTCACCGAGGACTCGCTCGAGGGTCGCGATCTGCGCCACCGTCCGCGGGTATCCGTCAAGCAACCAGCCCGTGCTGGCATCGGGCATCGACAACCGGTCCTCGATGACCGACACCATCAATTCGTCTGAAACCAACTGGCCCTGCTCGAGAACGGTCTTCACCTTGAGACCAAGTTCGGTTCCGGAAGCGACCGCTTCGCGAAGCATCTCCCCGGTGCTGATGTGCGGAATCCCCCAGGTGCTCGTGATGAGCTCCGCCTGGGTTCCCTTTCCCGCTCCGGGGGGACCGAAGATGACGAGGCGCATCGAATGTTACCTCCGGCCTCGAACACGCGTTCCCTTGAGGAAGCCATCGTAGTGACGCATGACCAGCTGACTCTCGATCTGCTGGACCGTATCCATGGCCACTCCGACCACGATCAGCAGGGACGTTCCACCGAAGTAAAACTTGAGTCCCATGCCACGCAGGAGGAAGTTCGGCACCCACTTCGCGAAGAACTCACCCAGGACCGCTGGCTCCAGCTGATCGAGCGGTAGCCCGCTGATGAGGAGAATCGGTAGCAGGGAAATTCCCGCAAGATAGATCGCTCCGGCGAAAGTAAGGCGTGTAAGAACGTTGTCGATATAGCTCGAGGTCTGCCGTCCCGGTCGCACACCCGGGATGAAGCCACCCACCCGCTTCATGTTATCCGCCGTATCCACCGGATTGAATATGATCGAAGTGTAGAAGAAGCAGAAGAGAATGATCATCCCGATGTAGAGCACATCCCACCAAGGCATGTTGTAGCTGAGCTGGCGGCTGACAGACGCAATGAAAGCGCTATCCGGGAAACGGCCGTGGGCCCAGGTGACCAAGGTCTGCGGCAACGCCAGCAAAGACGATGCAAAAATCACAGGGATCACGCCACCCGTGTTCACCTTGAGCGGCAGGAAGGTCGCGCTGCCCCGCATCACGCGCCGGCCCTTGACACGGCTGGCGTACTGGATGGGGATCCTGCGCTGGGCTCGCTCCACGAAAACCACGCCTGCGACCACGCCTACCATGACGATCAACAGGCCGGCGCCGATCAGCAGGTTCTGCTGACCGCTGAGGAGGTCACGGCCGAAGCCACGCACAGCCCCGGGAAGTCCCGCAATAATCCCGGCGAAGATGATCAGCGAGATGCCGTTACCGATACCCCGCTCCGTGATCTGCTCGCCGAGCCACATGATGAAGGCCGTCCCGGTCGTGAGCGTCAACACGGTAAGGAAGAAGAACATCGGCCCGGCATTGGGAACGATCGGATCCCCGCTGCTGTCGATCTTGGTCACCCAGACACAGATTCCGATCGACTGGATGAGCGACAGGATCACCGTCCCGTAGCGGGTCCACTGCGTGATCTTCCGCCGGCCGACCTCGCCCTCCTTCTGAAGACGCTCGAGGTAGGGCCAGACCACGGCCAGGAGCTGCAGGATAATCGATG
>JANTFM010000138.1 GCA_024763475.1 Acidobacteriota bacterium
CTGGTGGATGAAACTGCTCACGCGAGTCTTTGCCGTTACGGCGGTCATCGCTCTTTTCACACTCGCGGCCTTCATTCTTGTCATCGCGTTCAATCTCAGCCATCTGAAGGCAGCGGTGATGACACTCGTCAGTGTTCCGTTCATCCTGCTGACGATTCTTCTGGTCGTTGACCTACTGCAAAGCTCCCAAGACAACCTACTCGATCGGATCTATGGCGTCGGCGGGAAAACCAGCAGCTACGCCAAGTTCGCCACCCTCCGCCGAAAGAGATGGCGCTATCACTACCAGACAGACATCGGAAGAAACCCACGAGACTAAAGACTAAGACCGAAGATGACGTCGACCGGTGAGCGGATCGGATTGGCGGACACCTCGGCGCCCTCACCAGCGCGCAACGGAGCACTGCCGCGTCAGCCGCAGACCATGTCCGGCAGGCCGGGATCCTCGCAGTACCGACAAAGATCGGTGCCAGTCACCGAACTCTCCTCAAGAAACCGGTCCGACTGGCACCAAATTGCTCGTTCGTCTTTGAGTTCGGTGACTGGCACCAGATTTCACGCCCCGAATCCCGCGGTCGTGGCACCCGCCGAGCGCGCCCAGACTACTTGGCGCGACCGTAGTGGATCACCTCCCCCATGTACTCCCGGAAGGAACCCATCACCACCATGTCCTTGATCCCAGACCACCACTGATTGCCCCGGGTCTTGCTCCAACCCTTGCGGCTCTCGGCAAACGCGGCTTCCATCTTGTCCATGCCCGAGACGTCCTTGAAGAGGATCCACGAGCCACGCTCTCCCGGGTTGTCCATGACGATCTCGGGGGAGAAGAAACCATACGCAAGCGCCACACCATCGGTCAGCAGCTTCTCGTGAACGGGCTGAATCTCGTCCTTCCAGAACTGCTCAAAGTCATCGCCGGAATCCACGTTTACCGTGACGGTCCACTCGTAGAAGCTAAGGTCCTCGTATGCTCCGGGCGTGGCGTGGATGTGCATGTCCCGGAGCGCCTGGTCCATGTGCCCCTTTGCCAGCTTTGCCAATTCCTGGGCAGATGCGTCCTTCGATCCTCCTGCCTTCTTGCTGTGAGCTTCGTAAGCAGCCCAGACCTTGGCGCTATCTGCGTAGCTCTTGGTAGAGAACCAGGTCGCGTGGGTGTAACCGCCCTCCCTGTGCAACGAAGACGCCAGAAGGCCCCACTCGGTCACCGTACCCTCGGCCAATAGCTTCTCCATCACCGGCTTCTGCCACGTCTCCATGTATTTGACGAACGCGCCCCAGTCCGCACGGTCGACCTTCCACAACGCCACGCGCGCGATCTCGGACTGATCATCTTCAGCCCAGACCGATCCCGCGCACGCCATCACCATCATCAAGACCACCCACACAACCGACACTTTGCGTCCCATGTAGACCTCTCTTTCTAGTATTGAAGGAATAAATTCCACACAACTTAATCAGATGGACGCTAAGGTAAGCCTTTTTGTGTGTCAACACTATTGGGAGAGTTTTTTCTTTCCGTATTTCATTTCCTAGTTATTCAAAATAAAGAATTTGCCGGGATTTCTCCACGCTTTTGCCAGAGGTCTCAAGGGGTAGAGAATCTCGAATCAAAGCACTTTGACGAAGCCGATCTCTACAATGATAGAAAGCGATTGCAGCATGGGGAATCCGCTTCCTTTGTCAGAGGCATTTGAAGGCGATGGAGCCCCCCGCAAGGACCGAGACAACCCGAACTCCAAGGAGCACGGAAGCGATTTGCGATGGAGTTTGTGCACGCTGCCGCTGATGAGTACGAGCAGCTCCTCCTCATGTCACCGGAGATGTCCATTTCGGAGTCGCGAGAGATGGCCTTCGCAAGCGCGATGGCAACGCGGACCCGGTATCGCTGACCCGGGAACACCAAGGCCTTCCCGTCGTCGCAGGCAGCATCCTCGTCAGGCTGATCTCGGACAGTGAGCTCGTCTCCCCGGTCGCAGACAACAACCGTGTCGGGACGCTAGATCCCCTTGAGGGTCTTTGCTGCCTCGAAGCCGAACGGCAACGCCGCATGGCCTCCCATCAGGATGGCCTCGCCTATCACCTCGAGAATGGCTTCCTTGGATGCGCCGGAACTCTTCGCCCGTTCGACGTGATCTTCGAGCGCGTCTTCGCGGTGTCCGGTGATACACACGGCAAGCGCGATCAGCTCTTTGGTCCCCGCAGGGAGAGCTCCCCTGCCGAGTATCGATTCATGAAGCTGAAGGAAGACCGAACGCGGTCCGTTTCCCTCGAGACCGAAGTGGGCCATTAGTTCCTTGGTACTCATCTCGGTGGCACTCTTGCTGTTCATTGCGAATCCTCCGGCCGATTTTGAATCACTCGGCTCATTTCATCGTGTCCAGGAACTATTCTCGTTCGTCATCGCGGAACCGGCATCGGTCAGCTGGATGAAAGGTGCCCCACTACCCGGGGAGTTCTCGCTCCCTGCGCACTCCGTCAAATGTTGGAACCCCACGACAATCGGATGAGGCAATCCTGTGCCGTCCGGGAGCTCGTGCCCCAAGGGACTTGGGACCTAACGCCGGATCGGGGGCCAGAGACAGACTCGGAGCCCAACGTTGGCCCGGGGGCCAGAGACAGACTCGGAGCCCAACGTTGGCCCGGGGGCCAGAGACAGACTCGGGGCCTAACGCGGATTCGAGACCCAAAATGACCTCGGGGCCAAACGCAGACTCGGGTCAGGGTCCGCTCGAGCTAGAACGGCCCCTCGATCTCGTCGAGAGAGACGATACCCTCCTTGAGGGCGTAGAGCGCAGCCTGGGTCCGATTCGCGAGTGAGAGCTTCGAAAGGATGTTGCTGACGTGGGAGCGTACGGTCGCCTCGGAGATGAACAGTCGGCGCCCAAGATCCTCGTTGCTCAAGCCGTGGGCGAGATGGCGAAGCACTTCGAGCTCTCGCTCGGTGAGCACCTCGCGATCGACGCCAGTCGCCTGTTCCCCGGAGAGCTCCCGGAGCAGACGGCGCGCGATCGATCCGGTCAGCATCGACTGTCCCGATGCCGCCGCACGGATCGCGCGAATCAGGTCCACGGGCGAAGCGTCCTTCAAGAGATAGCCCACCGCGCCGGCCCGGATCGCTGGGAAGAGCTTGTTGTCACTGCCGAAGCTCGTGAGCACGAGCACCTTGGCCTCTGGATCCTTCGCGCAGATCTGCCGCGTGGCCTCGATGCCGTCAAGCACCGGCATGACGAGATCCATCAGGACGACCGACGGCTCAAGCTCCGCGGCGAGCCGGACGGCCTCCTCTCCGTTCGCCGCCTCGCCGACGGCTTCGATCCCCTCCTCCGTGGATAGCAGCGCGCGCAAGCCCTTGCGCACAATCTCGTGGTTGTCCACGAGGAGGACGCGAATCGGATCCTCGGACATCATCTCCTCCCGTCCTTGCGGGGCACGCCACCGCACGCCGTTCCAGACCCTGCGCTTTCCTCAGGCTCACTCACCAGAATGCGACGGTACAACAACTCCGATGGCCGTGCCCTCCCCAGGTGCCGAAACGATCGAAAGGCACGCACCGAGCCGCTCCGCGCGCTCGCGCATCCCCCGTAACCCGAGGCCGCCGGAAGAGCAGCCCTCCTGGGGATCAAACCCGCGCCCGTCATCGTCGATCCGGAGCTGGATGGTGTCCTCCCCCCGCTCTAGGATGACCCCGATGCGCTGGGGGTGCGCATGACGCAGCGCATTGTTGAGCGCTTCGAGAGCGATGCCGTGCAGCCCCTCCTCGATCTCCCTCGCCAGGCGTCCAATACGGCTCGTGCGCAGGCTCGTCGTCACGCCGGAGCGCTCCTCGACGGCCCGCAATCGAGAGCGCAGGGCCGCTGCGAGCCCATCCTGCTCGAGCACAGCCGGCCGCAGCTCGAAGACAAGCAGGCGAATCTCGCGAAGCGCATTCAGAGAGGCAGTCTTGAGCTCCCGCAATGCCTCGAGCGCCGCAGACACATCTCCTCCCTCCAGCAGGCGGGTGCTCGCCTCGGCGGAAAGGGTCATCCCGTAGAGCGACTGGGTTACCGAATCGTGCAGGTCCCGCGCGAGGCGCTGTCGCTCCTCGAGCACGGCGAGTCGCTCGTGCTGCCGATGCAGCCGGGCGTGTTCAACGGCGACGGCTCCCTGGTCCGCGAGAAGGCCGATGCCCCGGCGATCCGCGTCGTCGAACGCTCCCGGCTTGTCAACGAGCAGCAGCAGTCCGTTGACCTGCCCCCGCTGGCGCAGTGGCGTGGCCATCAGGTTACAGACGAGAGGCCCGCCACCCTCCACCACGGACGGCGGAAGGCTGTGGAAGACCCTCGTCTTGGCCGGCAGCTTGTCTCGCTCTCCGAGCTCCAAGAGCTCCTCCAGCTGCCGCGCCGAGTAAGGCACCTGCCCGTGACGATAGGCCACATTCAGGCCGCCATCCTCACCCTGAAACGCCACGGCACTCCCGCGGGCCCCCGTCATGCTGCAGGCCTCTTCCGCGATGATCTCGAGCATCTCGGCGAGCCCCTGACGGTCGAGGAGCGCGGCGCTGAGCCGCTGGAGGCTGCGCGATTCCAGCAGCATCGTCTCCGCGAAGTGCTGCGCGAAGCGGGAGAGCACGCGCCGCAAGGTGGCGTCGACGAGCGCAAGACGCTCGCCGGCCCACGCGAGCCGCTTGCCAGCCCGCTCGAGGAGCATAGGCGTGAGGATGTCACGCAGCAGGAGCAGGGCCTCGACAACTTCTCCGACCCCAAAACCCTCGCTTCGGCGCGTCTCGCTGACGGCCCGTGCATGTTCGTCGAGTGCGTCCGTGGTTTGAGAACGCAGGGAGGCGGCGAACGCATCCAGGCCACGACGCGTCCAGGCGTCGATCTCCTCGCCGCTGATTTCGTGGTAGTGACTGCCTGGAATCTCGACGAGCAGCCGACCCCAGCGCGCCGCAATAGCGTCTCGCTGTCTCTCAATCAGCTCGGCAAGGTCGATTCGCGGCTCACTCCGGTTCATGGGCTCATACTAACCCATGCGAGACCTTTCGCCGGTCTCTCCGGCGGGCGAGCCGGCACGAAAACAAGGCTTGCTGGAGGACCGTTGTCAGTGCGTTACTTTTATCCTCCCGGGGCGTTTGCGAAGGATACCGTCATCTTGAGTGCCGGCTGCACTTCCTAGTCTCACGGCCGCGTCACAGTATCCGTCCATGTCGTCGTCGCATCCCTCATCAAGAACACCCGGAGAGGCGGATTCACAATACCCATCCGCGTCGGCGTCGCATCCGTTGTCATGGATCTTAGAGGAGGCGTTCGCACACATGATCTGGGCCGCACCAGGAGTCTTCCCCGGGCCGGCAAGGGGCGGCTGCACAACTACGGCGCTCTTCACCTTGTCCGAGAGTTCCGAGCCCGCCTTGAACTTGGTTGGCCTTCCTTGGATCGCGCACTTGACCTTGTCGGCAAGGTCCGAACCGGGACGGAAGTGAGGACCCAGTGCGGCGCTCTTCACCTTGTCCGAGAGTTCCGAGCCCGCCTTGAATCCACCCGGCACGACCGCGCTCTTCACCTTGTCCGAAAGTTCCGAACCCGCCTTGAACTTCACGACACGCCGTCCCACGCTCTTTACCTTATCTGCAAGTTCCGAGCCCGCTTTGAAGCCGCCGGGAATCACCGCGCTCTTCACCTTGTCCGCAAGTTCCGAGCCCGCCTTGAACTTCACGACACGCCGTCCCGCGCTCTTCACCTTGTCGGCCAGTTCTGAGCCCGCCTTGAAGCCGCCGGGACCTGCGGCAATCTTCACCTTGTCGGCAAGATCCGAACCGGGACGGAAGTGAGGACCCAGATTCGCCGCCGCAATCTTCACTTTGTCCGCAAGATCCGAGCCGGGACGGAAGTGAGGACCCAGATTCGCCGCTGCACTCTTCACCTTGTCTGCAAGCTCCGAGCCCGCCTTGAAGCCGCCGGGAGCTGCCATGCTCTTCACCGAACTGGACAGATCGGATCCGGGCTTGAATCTGCTGACTCGCCTGTCCGGAGGAGTCCCGAGGAAGCCTGCGCCACCTGCTTCGTCCTCCACCTGGAAAAGCGCGTACGCCAGCAGTGCGCCGGCTCCCATCTCCTTGCCTTGGTTCGGATCATAGAGGCCTAGAGACCCGGAGTAGACACCTCCCCAGTCGTTGTCCAGGTTGGTCCCGCGATCACCCAGTTCCCACAGATAGCGGTGGGAACCAAACAACTCCTCCAGCCCGTAGTCGCTTCTTGCCAGGTAGGTCTCCCCCGTCCCATGCTTCAGCACATTGTCATGGGTCTCGAAGAAGGGGACACCCAGCGCACTGTAGCTGACCCTCTCCTGTACGTTTCCATTGATGTCGAGAAGAGCCGCGGTGTCGCCGCGCGTGTCGTAGACCCTGTGCAGCACAATGCCCGCACTGTCTTCCTGCCAGAGCGGCAATCCATCATCCCGCAGACCGAGACGCAGGCGGACGACATCGCTGCCATCCCTCTCCTCGAGCGCGCGGCCCAGGGCTCGGTAGTAGACACGCTGGAAATCCTTGCCCCCTTCGCTGCCTTTGATGATGCGCCCGGTCAGGCGACCCAGGGCATCATACTTGTAGCGCGACACGAGCGAATCCCCGTCAAGCACGCGTACGAGCCGACCAAAGCCATCGTAGCGCAGTGTGAGATCGCCTCGCTTGGTCTGGTTCCCTGCGAGATCGTGGGCAAAATTCTTCCCGTCCGCCTCGGGCGTATCCTCGTCATCGAGGAAATCATCGGGAATCCCATCGTCATAGCTGGATCCCGCGGTCTGGTCCTCATCGTACTGCCCCAGGTTGTTGGGCGTTGAGAGATAGCTTCTGTCACCGCGATCCATCTTGGCGATGAGCGTCGTCCCGTCGAGAGTCCATGCCAGATCCTCCTCCAGATCACCCACGGCGGAGAGATCGTCCAGGAAATCTCCTTTCCGGGACCTGATGAGACGACGGGCGGAGTCATGGGTGAACAGGTAGCCGTTGTAGGCCGCAGCGGAGGGGTCATGCAGTTCCCGCTCCGATTCAAGCGAGTTTGGTAGGTAGGTCGCCTGGAATCCGCTCCGCATCGTACCGGCGGATCGCGTTTCCATCGAAAGGAGGCGCCCGATTCCATCCCAGGAGATGGCATGGGAGACTCCGTTTCCGGCTGTACCACCCGCCAGACGCCGGAACCCGATCCAATCGAACGCCGCGAACGCACCAGAAGGCGCGGAGTCCTGTGCCGAGCTGAGCCGCCCCACATCATCGTGGGTGTAGACGACCGCGCGGCCCTCCGGGCTCGTCACCTTGCTGAGCTGCGACTCCGCGTTCCACGCGTAGTCGACGGAGCGGGTCACGGTCAGGCTCGGGAGCCGCTGCTGCTCCTCCACGAGCCGCCCAACAGAGTCATAGATCCGCCACAGCGTCGCGTCATCATCAGCATTCGAGGGATTGTTGTTGTCGGTGGCCTTGGTCAGACGGGAGAGTCCGTCGTACTCGAAGGTCTGCAGCGTCGTGCCTTCGATGCCGTCCACAGGCAGAACCGTGCGGCTCGTGATCTCTCCGTTCCAGCCGCGCGCAACGTCGATGACTGCACCATCCGGCAAGGTCATCTGTGTCACCAACCCTCGCCTATCGTAGGCCCAGTTCATGCTGGAATCATCCGGCCAAGTCTCCTGCACCAGACGGTCGAGGCGGTCCCAGGAGAAGGAGATCTGCTCCCCCTTGATATCTGTCTGACTCACGAGTCTCGAGTTGCCATCCCAGAGATAACTCATTTCGATCAAGCCAGCGGGATTCCAGGGATTCGACGTGTCCGGAGTGGGATCATTGCTACCGTCTCCATGCCCGGATGCGGTGAGAATTGAGCTCTGTTTCGAAAGGCGTCCCAGGCCATCGTAAGCCCATTTCACGACGTTGCCGTGACCGTTGATCGCGACGATCTCTCCCGAGTGACCGGGAGAGCGCCGATGAATCGTCCCCCCCGCCGGTCCGTCGGCGTCGGAACGCAGCACGAGATCTCCCAGGGAGTCTCTTTCGAAGCGTACCGTGCGGCCGAGGTTGTCGACCACCATCTCCCGCTGATCAAGAGCGTCATAGAAATAGCTTGTCAGGAAATGCTCGGAGCTGCCCGACGCGGAGGGAAGGTCGATCGCTTCCATCTCGATCAGGTTCCCTCCAGCGTCATACCACGTCTCGACGCTGCTTCCGTCGGGAAGGGTCCTCTTTGCCAGCTGGCCCTTCTCGTTCCAGGTGAACGCAGTTGTCTCCTCATGATCGTTGGTCTCGTAGGTCTGTCGGCCTGCGGCGTCATACTCCTGCCGCCGATTCAGCGCGCCATCTCCAGGGAGCAGGCCACCCTCGGCAATCTCGACCGGCCGCATGGTCGAGACGGTATCCGGCAGGAAGAGATCGCGATCGGTCCTGAACACACGCCCGTGTTCATCCCGCTGCCACGCGATGCGGGAGAGGCGCACGTTTCGCGACCCGTTCCGATCCACCGGATAGGCCCCATAAGGAATCCCGAATACGGTGGCCGTGGCCAGGTCCGACGCAGGATCCCAGAAGAGCTCGGTCACGCCGCCCAGCTCGTCGACGACCCGTGCGCTGCGGCCAAAACCGTCCCGCTCCCAGTCGACCAGGTGCCCTTCCGGACCCGTGCGCTGGACAAGATCGCCGTCCGCGTTCCAGGTGTAGCTCGTCGTCGCGGGCGTCGCTCCTCCGGGGCCCTCGGCACCCACGGTCATCTCCAGCATCAACCCGCGCTCATCCCAAGTGGCCGTCGTGACATCACCCTCTGGAGCGATCCAGCGAACCGGATTGCCCTCCGCGTCATAGCGCCACTCGCTAAGCAGAGTCGTCGTCTCCGCAGCATCCTCCTCCAAGCTGATGAGCCTGCCGAGGAGATCCCAGGTGTAGCGTGACTCCAGCCACGTTCCCATGGCGCGGGTTGCCCCACGATCCTCTCTCTGAACGCTGACCAGCCGGTCCGATGCATCCCAGGCAAAGCGGGTCTTGTACGAGAGGGCGTGAAGACCCTGCTCCCCGGTCTTGGTGGGTTTGTCGCCATCCGGCCCACTTTCCGTAGATGTCGCTGCCGCCGCGCGCGACTCGACCAGCTGCCCGAGCTCGTTATGAATCCATACGGACAGCACACCACGCCCATCGACGACCCGCTCCATCTGTCCCATCGAATTCCAGACGCAGGAAGCCATCGTGTCTACGTTCGCACCCTGTAGCGAGGCCAGGAATCCTCCTGTGGACCCATTGAGCGTGCGCCCATCGGCAGGAGGATCCGTTGGCTCTCCATCCCCTTCAGGATCGGTCTCGGGGTGGTAGCTCCAAGTCGTCTCGAGGCCGGTTGGATCGGTGGACGAAAGCACCTGCCCCAGGCTGTTGTAGCGCCAGGTCACGATCGATTCCTGTTCTGCGTCTCCCTCATCGAGCGCCTGCCGCGAGCCCGCCGTAAGCTTCACCGTGGGGTCCACCCTGCGGACCAGCGCGCCCAGCGCATCACTGGTTGCTCCGTCGGCGTTGAGGTCTCCCTGGTTGACCGGCGTCGTGTCGGGAGAGAAGGTGATCCCCCACTCCGAGACGTAGTCATCAATGCCGTTTGTAGAAGGATCCCCCTCCTGCCAGTCGTACCAATAGGTCGTCTCATAGCGGTCAGCAGACCAGGCTCCCCCATTCGGCGGCGTGTACGTCGAATCGTTTCCCTTGGGACCCGTCTCCGTGATCACCTCGCCAAAGAGCGGCTCGTATTCGAAAGACCACACGAGATCACGGGCATCTCCTCCATGCCCGTCGCCCCTCGCCGCATCGGCGCGAATCCTCTTTTCGAGGAGATTT
>JANTFM010000139.1 GCA_024763475.1 Acidobacteriota bacterium
CTAAATTGATGATAGTTGTTCGACGTAGGCCGCAATTTCTGGTCCGCGCGGCAGGACTCAGCGATGTCCCAGGTTGATGGTGGCTATGTCCCAGGTTGATGGTGGCTAGCGATGTCCCAGGTTGATGATGGCTCGGCGAGATGGGCCACGGTTTCCGGTCGGTGCGGCGGGACTCAGCCATGTCCCAGGTTGATGGTGACTGTCCCGGGCAGGTCGCGATTTCTTGCCGGCGTGGCAGAATGAGCGAGGAGGTCATGCCATGTCCGCTCGGTCCGTCGTTCTGATCGCCCTGTCGCTCTTCGTCTTCTGTCTTGCGCCCTGCGCGGTCGCGGGTTCACTCTTCAAGGTTCCGGAACCAAAGCTGATCTACCGTGGCACCGCTCCAGGGGTCTCAGCTGGAGCTGTCGTCATTCGCAAGAGCAGCGAGTTCGACCAGGCGATCGCCCCTCTCGATCCGGGCTTCGGAGCGGAGCGTCCGGACTTGAGCAAGCGAACGGTCATCCGCGTCGTCGGCCGGGCCCGCGACAACAGCTGCCGCGAGACCGTGATCGTCGGGGCCGAGACCAAGAACTTCTCGGCTACCATCCGGCTCGAGGAGCGCGTGCCTGAGCAGGGCTGCCAGTGCGCCCCCATGGCGAACCCGCCGAGGGCGTGGCTGATCGAAGTCGCCCGGATCGTGCGCAAGGCGAGGGTCAAGGTCACCGATGTCGTCGTACCCTGCGACGAGGCGTTACAGGGTGCGAACCCCAGCGAGCTGGTGCAGGTCTTCCAGGGATCCTGGGACCATGAGCCCGGCAGCGAGATCATCACGGACGAGGGCGCGTTCAGAACCCTGCTGACCCAGCTGTCCCTGGGGGATCGCGGTCCCAAGGTCGACTTCTCCACCCACCGCATCGTCGTCGTGACCGCTCGGCCGCGCCAGAATGGCTGCCGCAAGAGTACGGTCGTCGAGACCAGCCTCGCCTCGAGTGAAGAAGCCGTCTTCACCCTGGAGGAGTCCTACCCGGGAAAGGGCCAGCTCTGCAGCGCCATCTTCCTGCCGCCGAAGGTTTTCCTTTACCGCGTACCGGTTTCGGTCACCCGTGCGCGCACCGTCACCCGCGAGCTCCGCTAGATGCCCTGGTCGCTGACCATCGTCGCCGAGGACGGCAGCACGAGGAGCTTTCCCCTCGGCGAGGGCACGATCCGCATCGGTCGGCACTCGGACAACGAGATCGCACTCAAGGATCGCTACGTCTCCCGCTTCCAGCTCGAGATCACGAGGGTTGGTGAGGGCTGGCAGCTCATCGACCTCGGAAGCAAGTCCGGAACCTTTGTCAGGGGTGAGCGGGTGACCCAGCCCGTATACCTCGAGGCAGGCGACGAAATCGCGTTGGGCCGCAGCGTGATCCATGTCGTGGGACCCAAGCCCCTGACCCGGCCGGACGAGACCGTTGTTTTCGTCGACGCGATTCCCACCGAAGGCACGATCCGGGTCCGCCGGGTGACGGACAGTCCCGAGACGGGCCTGAGCCGCATCCTCGTGAGCGCCGCAAAAGAGATCGGAACCCTTCAACCCGCGGAGAGTATCCTGCCGCGCCTGCTCGGCTTGGCCCTCAAGGCCACCGGCGCGGAGAGGGGCGTGATCGCGACCTTCTCGAGTGATGGCGAGCTTGTCGTTGCGTCGATGGCGGGTGCCTGGCCCTCGGAGCATGTGGCGATCTCCCGGCAGGTACTCTCCAGGGTGAGAGACCAGGGCGAGGCCGTCATCGTGGAGGACATTCCCAGCGATGCCGAGTTGAAAGACGCCGGGACAATCATCAGCGCGGGTCTGCGCTCGGTGCTCTGTACGCCGCTGGGAACCTCATCCCCTCCCCGGGGAGTCCTCTACCTGGACAGCCGAACGAGCCAGGTCACCTTCGATCCGTCGCACTTCGAGGTCGTCACCACCTTGGCGGGAATGATCGACGTGACCTGCGAGAATTCCGCGGCTCGGGCCGCGCTCCGTGAGAAGGAACGCAACGAAGAAGAGCTGCGCACCGCCAAGACGATCATGCAGCGTCTCGTCCCTCCCGGACCGCCTGTTCCCCCCGCGGGCTACAACATTTCAGGATCTCATACCTCCTGCCTGACCATCGGCGGCGATTTCTTCAGCTTTTTCTCGCACCGCTCCTGCTACGGCGTGGCGCTCGCTGACGTGGCCGGCAAGGGACTCAGCGCCGCATTGCTGGTTGCGAACTTTCACGCGGTATGGCACCACGTGCTCGGCTCAGACCTACCACCCGAGGCCTGGCTCGAGAACCTCAACGAGGAGCTGGCGGCCTACATGCCCGACAACCGTTTCATCACCCTCGCCTTCGCCATCGTCGATCCCGATCGTGACGAGATCCTCGTGGCCAGTGCCGGGCACAACCCGGTTCTGCTCGTCGATCCCGAGGGCGGCTTCGACGCCGTGTTGCCGGGAGGTCCCGTGCTCGGCCTGATGGCGGGGCTTCCCTATGCCTGCGAGCGGCGACCCTTCCTCCCCGGAAGCCGCGTCGTCCTCAACAGCGACGGGGTAACAGACCAGTTCGATTCGGTGGGCGAAGAATTCGGTCAGGACAGGCTGGACGCCATCGTGCGGCAGCACGGCACCCTGGACGCGGAAGCGCTGCTAGCGAAGATCAACGGCGCGCTCGCGGAGCACATGGGGGACGCCGCACAGATGGACGACACGACGGTCGCCATCCTCGGCCGCCAGACTGGGGACGAGCCCGGCCCGGGCCCGTCCTCTCATCAGCTGTAAACTCATCGACTAGAAACGAAGTGGCTCCCGGTAGCGCCGAAAGCGACGCTCGTTGAGCGGCGAGACGATGCGACTTCTCGGTGGAACACGGCGGCCACGCGGCCCGATCGTGCCCAGCTCAACATCCAGGTCCAACTCGAAGTCCTTGCCGGCAAAGATCGACAGGACGTTGTTGATCGCCGCCGGAGAGAGCACGGCATCCTTCGCCAGGTAGGCCGGCAAACGGGCTCCGGCAGCGCCCCTCCCGAAAACGAAGGGATAGAGGTCCACTGGAGGAATGTTCATCTCGAAGGTCTCGTTCGCCTCGTCGATGAAACGATTCGCCACGTAGGCATAACCGAGGTCCGTCAGATGCACCCCGTCATAGGAGAAGAACCCTCCGGTGAGAAAACTCGAATCAAAGGAGATGCCTCCGAGTTCCAGGCCGTTGGTTGCGATATCCGCCAGGATCGCGCGGGCATCGACGAACCCCGCACCAAGCGCGTTCGCCGTATTCTCGATCACGGTGTTGAACTCGGCGACGCGCGCCTGAATCTCAGCCACCTGGCCTGCGAGCAGGACCGCCGTGTCCGGGAGACCACCACTCGGGCAAGCCGGCTGTGTGCCCGGAGGCAGACCAGCGACACCACCCGCCGCGGCGGGGATGCCGCAACCCAGCGCCATGTAAGTGCCCCCGGTGAGCAGCACCTTGTCGGCCGGCGTCAGCGGCGTCGTGCCGTCCGGTCCGATCAGCCAGACAAACTCTCCGCCGATCTGGACCGGCTGATTGGTCGCAGGGTTCACGAGGAACGAAGGAAACGTGCTCACGAAGGGGATCGTCGTCACGTCCGGGATGTTGGCCACGACGAAATCGGCGCCGGACGCGGCGATCGCGCCCGCGATGGTCTCGAAGTCCTCCTGAAAATCCTCGAGGGGTGTCAGCAACGCCGGCATGCCACTGGTCGCCGCACCCAAGGCGTCGTTGTTGCCAATCCAGAGGGTCATGAAGTTCGGCTGCAACGAGAGCGCCTGCTGGAGCTGCGTCGTGTTACCGAACGCCGGATTGCGCAGGATCAGGTTGAAGATGCCGCCTGAAGTTGTCTCCACGACGTCGTTCACCGTCGCACCGGGCACGCCGAGGTTGTCATAGGGGCGTGCCAACTCGGCGTTCATCGGGTACGCATCGCCTTCCTGCGGCTCGATCACCGTCGGGAACAGGCCGACCAGATGGTACTGCGAAGGAATGCCGGGCTGGCTGACGAGCGGCTGCTCGAAAGTTCCACAGGTGTCGTCGAGCTGCCCGAAGATCAATGCCGGAAAACTGTCGTACTGCTCCGCGAGACCGCCGCTCTGAAAACCAGCCGTCAGAGAGTCGCCAAGAGCGACGTACTTCGTGCCCGAACACTGTGCCCAGGCGCTGCCCAGCGAAAGGCCGAGCACGAGAAGCAGCAGCACTACCTTCAATTTCGTTGATCGCATCAGCGCCTCCTTAATCCATATCCATGTTCAACCCGCTCTACCAACCGACGGTGACGCCGGCGAGCAGGGTCGAGCCGGTGTAGCTACCATTGAAGTTGTCCCGGTTCACGGTGGTCGTCCGATCGGAGAGATCGACGTAGAGGACGTAGAGGTCCACCTGGAAGCGTTCCCCACTGAATCCGTAGCCCACCGTGAGTCCCTGCCGGTCGGCGTCGGGAAGGAGCGGTCCGGTGGACGTCGATGGCTGGGGAGAGTCCTCGAAGTAATAGCCGAAACGCAGCTGCTGCGTTTCGGAACGGTCCCAGCGCAATCCAAAGCGATAGGTACTCGAGTCGTCGTAGTTCTGGGCAAAAGTCGTATCGAGTGTCTCGTCCTCGAACGCCAGTTCCAGGCTCTCAAAGCTACTCCAGCCCCACCAGATGTAGTCAGCCTCGACCAGGATGTCGTCCGTGATCTTGTAGGCAAGCGCGAGTGTCGCATTGTCCGGGAACGCGATGCCCGTGCTCACGTGCTGATCCGCCGGGAGAATCGACGCGACGATCCCATCGAAGGCCGGGTCGCCCGAGAGGATCTGGGTGAAGGTCGCGTCGCCGTTGTCGTAGTCGACATCGATCTGGCTGCGATAGTTCAGACCCCAGGAAAGGCGATCAGTCGGCTGATGAAAGAGGCCTGCCGTGAAGCCATAGCCCTGATCGAAGCCGCCTTCCAGTTTGACCATCGCCACATCGACCGCCGTCTGGGTGAAGGGGTTGATCGCGGCATTGCGCTTGCGCAATTCCAGCGTGGAATTGCGGACGATCAGACCGAAGGAGAGGCCGAGATTGTCCTTGGCACGCCAACCAAGCGCCGCGGTGAGATCGATGGCTTGCAGTGCGGCCTTCTCACTGAGGAAGCGCCCCGCCCAGTCGTCCGTGTTTTCCCACTCGGTCGTCAGGCCAAAGGGCGCATTCATCCCCAATCCCAGGTTCAGGTTCTCCTTGAGCGGCCTGACGTAGTAGAAGTGCGGAACGAAGAGGACCTGGTTCTTCTGCGTCCCTGTGACATCCGGACCAGGAAAGGGTGCGAGACCCGTGAAGTCGGAATCTCCGAGGCTCACCGCGCTCACCCCCGCATAGAACTCACTTTCGGTGAACATCGCGAGACCACCGATGTTGTAATACATGGCGGAGGGGTCATCGGCCTGGGCACCGAACGCACCCGCCATTCCCATGGCCTTGGCACCCTGCTCGAAGATCGCGAATCCTGCCGCATGCACCGGCGCGGAAAGTAGCGAAACAACCGCCAGCAACAGTACAGAGGTCGCGAAGTGGATCGTCTTCCTATCCATTCTATCTCTCCTGTAAAAAGCCCACACACACCCGAACCACCACCCGGGAGGTGATGGGAACCTGCCCGAGATCTCTCGTTGGGGTCCGCCTTGCGGCACCCACAGCTCCTTTTTCGGCCGGGCTAGCTTACATCAGTTCGTTACTGCATTGGAAATCCTCCGCGAGGCGTGCGGGATGGACGGTTTTCACCGGCTTCTCGGGCGTCGATCGGAGCTCTGGGCGAGCCCCACTGATGGTTTCGTCATGCACCCGTCGGAGCACAGGACGTGCCCATCCATGAAGTCGTGCACCCGCTGGGCCACTGGGCGCACCCCGTTGCCGAACGGATCGGGCCCCCGCCGGATCGCGAGAGTCTGCGGGGTGCCCGGCTCGTTGCGGACTAGACCAGCTCGGCACACGCGCCGAACAAAGCAGCAACGGGCCAACCCGAGAATCCAGGCATCGGAACGAAGAGATCGGAGCCTGAGACGCGGGTCGCTGGCAAGGCAAGCTGAGTCTGGGAGAGGCTCTGGCGGAGAATCCTCCCGAGGAGATCCCGCCAGTCCTCGGGTATCTCTGGCCAGGACAGGACCCGATCGGCGCTCTCTTCGGCGGTACGGACGAGCGTGACCGCTTCGCTCTCGCGGGTCCCCGGCACGAGGAAGACGTCTCCCCCTTCCGCCTCGAGGATCTCAGCGGGTTTGCAACGGCCCGCGCCAAAGACCTGATGCAGGACGGTCCGAGAGCGAAAAACGGCTCCTCTGAACTCGTTTGGCATCGTGCATCCGCCCGCCCAGTAGACCCGATCATAGGTCTCGTCCTGATCCCCGATCCCAACGACGTATCCGCGGCTCTCTTCCCTTCTGAAACCACGGTAAGTGACTCCAAGACGGACGCTTGCCCCCAAACTTCGGGCGCGATACAGGAGGGCGAAGGTCAGGCCCCGCAGCGAGATCAGCGCATCACGATCGCGGAGCAGGTGAGTCCGCGCACCGTCCTCTTCGATGCGCAGCGAAAAACCACTGCTCACCATGCGCCGCACCAGCTCGCCAAGCGCCCTCGGATCGATATCCATCGGCGGCGTCAATCGATGTCGGTGAACCCGGTAACCCACCGGACGTCCCGTCCCCAGCAGAAGATCCTGGAGCAGTTCGAAGCCCCGGCGGCTGGTGGTCGCGGCTCGTTCCAGCACCTCATCACTTGCATGAAGCCAATCCGTCAGGGAACCGGGCGGCCCAAGACCATGCACGACGCCGGGAGACAGCGCGGTCGTCTGACTGGCGGGCCGGTCCGCCGAAACGAGCGAGACCTGGCGGCCCGCCTTCGCGGCCAACCACGCCAAACAGGCACCGGTCAGTCCAGCGCCCACGACGAGAACAGAGGATCCCCTCTCTGATGTCTTTGCAACCATGCCCCTCCCAAGGGCGAAATGCGGCGCCACCCAACCCGGCCACTGCCGGGTTAAACTCAACCCCCAGAAAGTTCGCTGATGAGTGCCTCTCTGCCACAACTCGTTCAAAGAATCGTACGCAGCCTCGCTCGCGGCGAAGGACCGCGCAGCTCCGCAGACCTGGCCCGAGAGTTCCTCGGGCTGGGCTTCCTTGAGGAGGACATCGCCTCCGAATTGATCGATCCCGCACTGTCCCTGGACTCTCGGCTGGTCAAGACACCGGAAGGCTGGCGGCTTCAACCCGGAGGAGGAAAGCGCTCGCCAGCCGGGGGGATCCCGCTGACAGCCCCGTTTCTCGCGGTTTTCACTCACCCGGAGCGCGACACATTCGCGATCCAGCTTCAGGGAGCTTCGGAGCCTCTCTTCACGATCTCAACCTCCGGCGAGCGGGAGCTTCTCGAGTACGAGCGGCGATCCGGGCAGCGGGCACCCCGGCCGCTGGTCAGCTTGGTCGGCTGCGCGCGCCGCCTGCGCGGATACCGTGGCCCGCCAGACCTTCTGCGTCTCGCCGAGAAACTCGGCGCACCCCACGTGGAGGGAGACACCCTCCCGAGCGCCGCCGGAATCCTGGTTTCGGCCTGGGAGCATCTTGCGGGAGAACTCGCCCTCGAGGGCATCGCGGACCTCGAGAGCCTGGACGCCCTGATGGACGATCATCTGGAGCGAACCTCCTTCGAAGACAAGGATTTCGACGAGGAAACGCTGCTCGGCCTTCCCGAGCAGCCGGGACTCTACATCTTCAGCGCCTTCGATGGCCGCACCCTCTATGTCGGCCAGTCGGTCCAGCTTCGCGCGCGGGTCTGCTCCTATTTCCGGGGCCCACCCCGGGATGAAAAGGACCGCGCGATCCGCGAACAGGCAACCCGGCTCAGCTATCGCGTTCTCGATACGGGGCTCGATGCCCTCATCGTGGAGGCCCGCAGCATCCGGCGCCTCGTCCCGGCTTTCAACACCCAGCGGCAGCTTCTTTCGCGACCGGGCGAAGACGGGATCCTCCTGGTGCCAGCCACCGGACAGGCAGGCCGCGCCGTGCTCTATACCGTGGCCCAGGGGCTGCTCAGGCGGCGGACTGTCACAAGCCCCGGACCCCGCAGGAACGCCAGCGCCGCCCGGCGGGCGGTCGAGGCCCTGCTCCATCCTCCCGATGTCCCGAGCACCCGCGAACAGGATGCCGCGCTCGCCGCAACGTGGAGACGCACTCACCCCCAACACCCTTTCTTCCGCTTAGGTTTCGACGGAGACGCCGCGGCCCTGCGCGACGGACTCGGTCGCGCACTGGGCGCACTCGCGACTCAACCCTGGTGATTCATGAGCCCTTCGGCGGCGGCCGTGACGGGACGTGGTCCTGAGCGTGGTAGGAGGAGCGCACCAGGGGCCCGGACTCCACGTGGCGGAAGCCGATCTCCTCGCCGAAGACCTTCCAGTACTCGAACTGCTCCGGCGTGACGTAGCGTTGGACGGCGAGTTGCTGCTTCGAGGGGCGCAGGTACTGGCCTAGCGCCAGAACATCGACCCCCGCGCCCACGATGCGCCGCATGGTCTCCTCGATCTGCTCGTCCGTCTCGCCGAGGCCGAGCATCATCGCGGTCTTGGTGAAAGCACCGCACTCGTCGCGGCGCGCGCTCGCTCGGGCGAGCACCTCGAGAGAATGCTCGAAACGAGACCCCGGCCTCGCGATGCGGTAGAGTTCCGGCACGGTCTCGATATTGTGGGAAAAGATGGTTGGACGGGCTCCAAGGACGAGATCGAGCGCTCCGTCGAGATCTTGTTTGAAGTCCGGAGTCAACACCTCCACGCCACACGACGGGCTCTGCAGGTGCACCGCTTCGATCACTGCCGCGAAGTGAGCCGCTCCGCCATCCGCGAGATCATCCCGATCGACCGAGGTGATCACCACATGCTGGAGACCAAGGGCTTTCACCGACTCCGCAAGGCGGCGAGGCTCGTCCGCGTCGGGTGCCTGGAGTGGCATCCCGGTGGACACGGCGCAGAAGCCGCAACGCCGGGTACACACCTCACCGAGAATCATGAAGGTCGCCGTACCCTGGGACCAGCATTCGAAGACGTTCGGGCAGCGCGCTTCCTCACAGACGGTACTGAGGCTCATCCGCTGCATAAGGCCTCTCACCCGGTTGTAGGTGGGGCCGCTCTGGACGCGGATCTTGAGCCACTCGGGCTTGGGGCCTGTAACACCACCTTCCCGGGCCCGCCCTGCAGGCGAACTCGGCCGGGGATCGTATTCGGGGAGAGTCTTCATGCCTGCAGAGTACCCGCACTGCGATCGGGCGCCACCCTGCGGAAGCGGCTGAGCCTGAGGGGACGCAGTGGACCGCTACAGTTCGAGCTGAGGATCGTCGTCGTAAGCCGAGCCGGCGTGGCAGAGACGATTGAGAAGCTCGGCAAAAGCGTCGTAGAGCTTCTCGACATCGTCGCAGCGCTTGAGTTGCTCGCGGGAGTGGGCATAGGCCTCATCCACGCCGTCGGGGAACTCGGGACCGAAAGTGCCCTCGTCGTCACGGATCTCGAAAAGGTCCAGCGGCGAAGCCACGAGAGTCTCTCGCAGCTCCTTGTCGGCGAAGAAGGCCTTCACCTTCTCGGGATCGCTGCCCTGGACGACAAACTCCTCATCGAAAGCTTTCTCACCGATGATGATGTCCTGGGTGCCGAGCATGGTCGCGAGATCGGCCAGCCAGTTGGCCCGGCGGATCCGCGCCCGGTAGCCATCCTTGTTGATGAAGGGCGCCCGGATCCGCGTCACCATGCGCGTGGCGTATCCCCCCCCCTCGGCGTGCATGTCGAGGACGACCGAG
>JANTFM010000140.1 GCA_024763475.1 Acidobacteriota bacterium
CTTGCTTGAGATCCATGCCCACACCCGGAGAGGGAGGGCCTTGCGCTCCGCGAAGGCTCAGATCACCGAAGTCCGCAGCCCCGAGGGTCTCCCCTTCTCCCAGGACGAGGGCGCGCTCGACCATGTTCTCGAGTTCCCTGACGTTCCCGGGCCACTCCCGGCCTCCCAGCCAAGACGCTACGTCTCCATCGAGTCGAGGGCGCGGCCGGCCCAGCCGCCGGCAGTACTTGTCCATGAAGAAGTCGAGCAGGAGAGGCACATCGCCCAGACGCTCCCGGAGGGGCGGAACCCGAATCTCGATCACCTTCAGCCGGAAGAGCAGATCCTGGCGGAAGCGCCCCTCCTTGACCGCCGTTTCGAGGTCGACATTCGTCGCCGCGACGAGGCGCACGTCGACCTGACGGGATTCGCGGCTTCCGATACGGTCGATCTTGCCGTCCTCGAGCACTCGCAGAAGCTTGACCTGGGCGGCTGGAGGCAGCTCTCCGACCTCATCCAGGAAGAGGGTGCCCCTGTCCGCCAGCTCGAAGCGGCCGGGACGCGCCTGCTGGGCGCCGGTAAACGCACCCTTCTCGTGTCCGAAGAGCTCGGATTCGACCAGGTGGTCCGGCAACGCGCCGCAATTGATCCGGACCATGGGACCCGCAGCGCGCCCCGAGCAGGTGTAGATCGCGTCGGCCACGAGCTCCTTGCCCGTGCCCGTCTCCCCGGAAATGAGGATCGTGGCCTCTGACGGAGCGGCCCGTTCGATCAGGCTTCGCAGGGTCTCGATCGCCTCGCTCTCACCGATGATCCCGCAGCGAGACCGGGGCTCGAGAGGCCCCTGAAACTCCCGGCGACCCCGGATCGTCTGCGCGAGCGCCTTGTCGATGACCGCGAGCACGTCGTCCCGGTCGAAGGGCTTGGTCACGAAGTCGAACGCACCCCGCTTCATTGCGCTCACCGCGACGTCTACGGTCCCGAAGGCCGTGATCATCACGACGGGCAGTTCGGGGTGGGAGACCCGCAGTTTGGAGAGGAGCTCCAACCCGTCCATCCCTCCCATCCTGAGATCGGTCAGGATCAAGGCGGGATCCTCCTGCCCGAGACGCTCCAGCGCCTCCTCCGCCGAAGCGCAAGCGATCGGCTGGTGCCCCGCCTGGCGGACAAGTGCAGAGAGAACGCGCCGCATGTTGGCTTCGTCGTCCACGACCAAAATGTTGAATGCAGTCCTCACGTTGAGCGTCCTTCCAAGCGGGATTCACCCCGTAGACTCGGCACCTCGATGCAAAAGGATGCCCCACCCTGCGGCCGATTCTCCACGCTGATGCTGCCCGAGTGCGCCTCGACAACCCGCTGAACCAGCGCCAGGCCGAGTCCGGTTCCACCGGGCTTGCCGCTCGTAAAGAAGGGCGCGAAAACCTGGCTGGCGTCCTCCTCCGAGACGCCACACCCGTTGTCTCTGATCACCAGTCGCAGGCGCCGCTGGCCCTCGACCGGCTCGGCACCGAGCTCGAGATGCGGACGCTTCCCCAGCTTCAGAGCGGCTTCACACCCATTGCGAAGGAGGTTCTCGAAGACACGCCTCCACTGATCCCGGTCTCCCCGCAGCTTCAGCTCGTCGCTTTCCAGCGCCAGAGAGAGCTGGAAGTCCCACCCACCTACCTGCAGCGCACGCTCCGTCTCGAGGATCAGGGACCGCAGGGAGAAGTCCTCGAAGCTCGGCTCCGCGGGGCGCGCGTACTCGAGGAACTCCCGCACGACGCGGCCCAAGCGACCCGTTTCTTCCTCGATGACTGTGAGCATCTCCCGTGACGTCTCTGAGGCACCCCCGGCCAGCAGAAGCTGGGCGGCACCACGAATCGCCGCCACGGGATTCTGGACCTCATGAGCGAGTCCACCCGCCATTTCTCCGACCGCCGCCATCGCCTCCTGCCGGCGCACCGCCTCGTTGGCGGCGATGCGCTCGAATGCGTCGAGCGCCTGCTGACCCACGGCCATCAATGCCGTCGCCACCTCGGGCCCGAGGGCGCGCGGGGGGAGATCCCCACCGAGTCCCAGGACTCCGACCACACCCGCATCTGACGTCAGAGGAACGACCAGCTCGAGACCCAGGGCGTCGATCTCCCTGAGCGCCGCCCGGCAGCGCTCCTCCCTCTGGCCCCCCTCGCGAGCCAGGGCCAGCAGCTCCGGCGCTGTCATTGGTCTCTGCCGCTCCCGTAGCACGAGCGGCAGCGGGCTCTCAACAGGCAACTCATCCGGTAATCGCTGGCCGCCTCGGCCATAGACTCTCCGCCACGACTCAGAACCGGGTGTGCCGAGGAAGGCCACCCAGCTGAGATTCCACGGCAGGAGCGCCTGCGCATGCTCGATGGACCCACGAACCTGATGGCGCGTCTGCGCCCGGGGAAGACGCCCGGACAGAGCGTTGAGCGCCACGGCCAGCTCGCTGCTTCCTCGACTCCTCCGGGCGATCGCCTGGCCCAGGGGCACCGCCGCAGCGAGCACCGGCAGCATGACCAGATAGACGGGAAGGAATCCCAGGCCCATCAACCGGGTAACGGCCAGCATCAGGAGAGTCCCGACTGCGGACATCGCGATCAGCGCCGAACTGCGAACGAGCAGGACATGAATATCGAGAAAGCGGAAGCTGACGACCGCAGAACCGAGAACGATCAGGAAGAGGAGAAGGGTCAGCGGCCCGAGAAGAGGGATCTCGATCGTGCCGCGGGGGACGAAATCCGAAAGGCCGCCAAGGATGGCCAGGCCCGCTCCGGCGAAGAGGCGGTTGAATACGGCCCGCTCACCGGGGCGCACCGCGTCCAGAGCGGCAAGGGCGACCAGGCCCAGCGCAACCAGGAAGGACGCTCCAAGGACGGCGATTGCGGTGTAGCTCCAGGCCGACCCCTCGCCGAAGCCGGGTACGAAGAGGGTCAGCCAGAGCCCGAGAGCGGCCATCCGCGCGGCCCACAGCGCCCCCTGGCGGATCCTGCGCCAAAGACCGGTCAGGAGGAACGCAAGCTCCAGCCCCAGGGGGCCGGAGGCGCAGCTTCCCGCAAGAAAGAGGCGATCGCCCGCCGTTTTCGGGAGGAATCCCAGCTCCACCGCGACAACACCGAGGTTCCAGAGTGCAAGACTGGCGCAGAGCAGGGCGAAGACACGGCTCCTCCGCAGGCCCAGGCTCCCGGCGGAAACGCCGGCACCCATCACCAACGCGCCGACTCCGGCGAGGGCATGGAGTTCGATCCCGAGATCCACCTCAACTCCTTCGCGACAGCCGGGGTACAAAGCTGCCTGAGCCTGGAGGGGAGTGCGGAAACGAGGGGACTTCGCTCGTTAGCCCTCCCCAAGCTGCGGACCTGTCGTGCATCCACTCTGCAGCCTCACTATATTCGAAGTGGGCGTGTCCAACACTGGAAACGCCTTGGAGACACGAGCTTTGAACGGGAAAGGCCTGAACCGGTCGGCAAGGCTTCTTGTGGCCCTGGTGGTCGCTGCAGGATTCGTGTGTTCCGTCCTGATCTTCTCCATTGCCGATCGACCGGATCCTGGCGATCCTGGGATTGCCCTCTCTTTCCTGGGGCTGGGGATTGCCTGGAGTCTGGTGACCTTCCAGACCGCCCGGAGGAAGGGCGGCCGAGTCGCTGTCCCACTCGCACCCGCCGCTTACCTGGCCTTGATTCCCCTGGTCGAAGCTCCGCTCGTGCTCGCCGTCGCGCTCAGCCTGACCGCACTGGACTGGGCCTTCTACCGCCGCCGTATCGACATCGGTCTGTTCAACCTCGGTCAGGTCGGTCTCGGTATCTCGGCCGCACTCGCCATCGCGGGCCCCATCCTGGCCTCTCATCCGAAGCTCTCGGGGATCGTACTCGCTACGATAGCCGGCGCTGCCATCACCTCCGTGCTCAGCCTGGCGACGACCCTGCCGGTGATCAAGCTCGCCACGGGGCGCCGCGCCAGGGAGACCGGGGCCTTCTCGTTCGCCGTGCTCTCGAACGAAGTCATTCTCGCCAGTTTCGCCGCGCTGATGGCTCTCGGCTGGACGATTCACCCTGCCTTGGTCGCGTTGCCGGTCATTCCTCTGACGCTCGTCTTCACGCTGCTCGGCCGCCTCGAGCTGCGCGAGGGCGAACTCCGCGGAGAGATCTCCCAGCGACGGCAGGCCGAGCTCCAGCTTCGCCGGGCGAAGAACCTGGCGGAAGCGGCCAGCCAGGCCAAGAGCGAGTTCCTGGCCAGCATGAGCCACGAGATTCGGACGCCGATGAACGGCATCATCGGCATGACCGAACTGACCCTCGAGACCGAGTTGAACCCTGAGCAGCGCAACAATCTTGGAATCGTTCGTGACTCGGCTACGGCGCTCCTGGGAATCATCAACAACGTCCTGGACTTCTCGAAGGTCGAGGCGGGCCAGATGGAGCTGGACCCGGTCTCGTTTGACGTCAGGCGCTGGGTCGCGGACACGATCGCCCTGGTCCGCAATAGCGCGACTCAGAAGGGCCTCGAGCTGCGCCACAAGGTGGATGAGAACTTGCCGGGCCAGCTCGTGGGAGATGCAGGCCGTCTGAGGCAGATCCTGATCAACCTCCTCGGCAACGCGATCAAGTTCTGCGACGACGGCTGGGTCGAGGTGCGCCTCGCCCTGCTCGGCTGGTCCGAAAACCATGTCCGAGTCCGCATCGCGGTCGAGGACACGGGAATCGGGATCGATGAGGAGAAGCAGCAGAAGATCTTCGAAGCGTTCTCCCAGGCCGAACGCTACATGACCCGTAAGTATGGTGGCACGGGCCTCGGCCTCGCGATTTCCTCACGACTGGCCCGGGCGATGGGCAGCACTCTCGAGGTCGAGAGCTTCCCGGGCACGGGGAGCACCTTCCACTTTGTGATCAACCTGCAGGTCGGCGAATCCAGCGGCGGCAGAGGGCGGAGAGACGGCCTGGCGGAGAACCTGGAGTCCTGGACGACAGGGGAAAACCCACCGCTGCGCATCCTCCTCGCCGAGGACAACCTCGTCAACCAGAAGCTCGCCATACGGTTGCTCGAGCGACGAGGACATGAGCTGACCGTCGTCTTGAACGGCCGCGAGGCCGTGCAGAGCTACCAGGCGGGTGCGTTCGACATGATCCTGATGGATGTCCAGATGCCAGAGATGGATGGTCTCGAGGCCACGGAGGAGATCCGGCGGATCGAGGCGATTCGCGGGGGCTATACACCCATCATCGCATTGACAGCCCACGCCCTCGAAGAGGATCGTCAGCGCTGCCTCGCTGCGGGCATGGACGACTTCGTCACCAAGCCCATCCGTCCGCGAACCCTGTACCAGGTCATGAGCCAGGTACTGGCGGAGTCACGCGTCTCTCTGGCCGTAGCCAACGATCCGCCCGCTGGGGATCACGACTGATTCCCTTGCAGCCCCCTGCCCCTGGGTTCATCATTCTTTCGCCAACCCAAACTCCTTTCGCCAACCCAAACTCAGGCCACCAAGACCCACCAAGGGGATGCTGCCATGCCAGTTGCCGATTTCGCGACCTACTGCAAGATGCTCGACAATGCCCACCAGAAGGGATTCGCCTACCCAGCGATCAACATCACGTCGATGATCAGTGCGAATGCCTGCCTGGCAGCCTTCGCGGAAAAGAAGTGCGACGGCATCATCCAGGTCTCGACCGGTGGTGGCCAGTTCGCGTCGGGCCTCGGCGTCGCCAATGCCGCCGCGGGAGCCATCGCACTCGCCGAATACATTCATCGCGCCGCGGAGCACTATGACATCTACGTCGCGCTGCACACGGATCACTGCCAAGCCAGCAAGGTGGACAGCTTCCTCGTTCCCCTGATCGAAGAGACGGAGACGCGTCGCGAACAGGGCCTGCCAAACCTGTTCAGCAGTCACATGTTCGATGGCTCGGCACTTCCCCTGGGCGAAAACATGGACATCGCCGTGAAGCTGCTCAAGCGCTGCGCGAAGAGCCAGATCATCCTCGAGGTTGAGGCGGGCGTGGTCGGCGGTGAGGAAGATGGCGTGGACAACGAGAATGCCCCCGCCGAGAAGCTCTACACCACCCCCGAGGACATGGTCGAGGTCTATCGCTGTCTGAGCCAGGTCGAGGGCGCACGCTACATGTTTGCAGCCACCTTCGGCAACGTTCACGGCGTCTACAAGCCGGGCAACGTCAAGCTGCGGCCGACGATCCTCCGG
Organism: Acidobacteriota bacterium; assembly: GCA_024763475.1. Lineage (GTDB taxonomy): Bacteria > Acidobacteriota > Polarisedimenticolia > J045 > J045 > JANTFM01. The sequence goes on from JANTFM010000140.1 coordinate 6,176, forward strand.
GACGGCCAGGAGGCCCTGCGCAAGACCTTCGGCGAGCAGGCTCGCTTCTCCCTCGTGTTCCACGGAGGCTCCGGCTCGAGCCCAGCGGAGATCCAGGAGACGCTGGACTACGGCGTGATCAAGATGAACGTCGATACCGACACCCAGTACGCCTTCAGCCGCCCGGTCGCCGCCCACATGTTCGAGAACTACGACGGTGTGCTGAAGATCGACGGAGAGGTCGGCAACAAGAAGGTTTATGACCCCCGCTCCTACCTCAAGAAGGCCGAGCGCGGCATGACGGATCGGGTCATCGAGGCTGTCCTCAATCTGAAGGCCGCGGACACGACGCTCTTCGGACGCTAGGCCATACGGCCTGCGTTTCGCACCACTCAGAAATTCGCCGACGCCGGGAACCGCCAGGTCCCGGCGTCGTTGTATAGGGTGAGGAGAGGAGATTCCGACTCTCATACCATCGAGGTGACGGTGCAAGACGCGACCTGCAGCATGCCCCTCGGGGCGGATCCACTGGCTCCCGAAGCAGCCGGGATCGATGCCGCACTGATGGAGCGGACCAAAGGAGGCGATCGCCAGGCCTTCGGCGAACTCGTCAACCGTCACCGGGATGGACTCGTCAACTACCTCTCTCGCATCTCGGGCGATCGCGAACTGGCCCAGGATCTGGCCCAGGAGAGCTTCGTCAAACTCTTTCAATCGGCGGGGCACTACAAGGAAAAAGGCCTCCTGCGGGCCTATCTCTACCGGATCGCAACCAACTGCTTTCGCAGTCACCAGCGAAGGGCACGAAGAGCGAGTTGGGTTCCTTTCGCGACCCGGGATCACGACGGCAGTTCCCCCGGCACGCCCCAGGAACGCCTGCTGCAGAGCGAGGCCCTCCGGCACTTGGACGCGGCGCTTGCCGAACTGCCCGCACGCTTCCGGGCCCCCCTCGTGCTCCATGCGATCGAAGGCTGGCCCCTGGCCCAGATCGCGTATGCCCTGTCCTGCCCCAAGGGCACGGTCAAGTCGCGGATTGGACGAGCGCGAAGGGACTTGCGCCGAAAGCTATCAGACCTTCTTCCCAGAGGTGTCCTATGAGCAAGAACAAGCTCGACATCTGGCTCGCTTCCTGTCCCCGGGATCGCGCCGGCGCTGGCTTCACCAGGCAGGTGATGGAGCGGATCACCCGCAGCGATGCGAACCGGCGAAGCGGAGTGTCGACATGGACCCGCTTGGCCCTCGCCACAACGGTGGCCGCCGTCGCCCTGCTCGCTTTCGGCCTGTGGCAGGCTGGCCGGCAGCGGCAGACTGCACGAGACGAGCTTCTGCTCGAGGAACTCCGTGCCGAACATGCCGCGATCACCCACGAACTCAAGGAACTCAAGAGCGATCCCTCTCAGCTACCCGTCGTGTACCTCGGCGGCACCGAGCGCGTGAATCTCGTTCTCGACCTCGAACGGCTTCAACGCGGCCGCGCGCAGACCGTTGCCCTTCCGGCGACCCCTTCGATGAACTAGGAGCCTCACCATGAGCAGCAGACCGGCCCTCCCGAGCCTCGGCCCCATACTACTTGCTGGACTGGCACTCCTTGCGGGTCAAATGTCCCAAGTTCAGGCAGAGCCGCCGATCCCCCCCTCGCCGTCCGTGCGGCCAGCCGCGCCCTCAGCACCCGTAGCGCCGAGCGAGCGCCCCTTCGTGGCCCTTGCGGATAACGGCGAGCTAGCCCAGCTGATGCTCGCCGCTGCGACCGGGCATGGATACCTGGGGGTGCAGGTCACGGAGCTCAACAAGGCACTCTGCGACCACTTCGGTGTCGACCAGGACGGCGCGGTGCTCGTTGCCGAGGTCGAGACGGGCAGCCCTGCCGAGGCCGCGGGACTGCAAGTCGGAGACATTCTCACCACCGTGGATGACAAGGCCGTTCGCAGTGCCTGGAGCTTGCGCGGACAAATCGCCGGGCACGAGAAAGACGACCGGGTCGTCCTGGAACTCTGGCGTGACGGGAGACGGCGCGAGGTCGACGCAACCCTCGATGAGAGGAAGGCCACCCGGCTGGATCTTGGGAATTTCTGGTTTAGCGACGACACGCAAGCCCCTTTTGCGAAGGGTCTCAAGCGAAAAGAATTGAAGAAGCTGCGGCTCGCGGAGATGCCGAATCTCCCCGATGTCGCGTTCTTCGGGGAGCGCTACGCCAATATCCTCGAGAAGGTGCAGGAGAAACTCAACAGCAAGGAGTTCGTCGAGCAGATGAAGGTCCTCAGTGAGGCGCGGGAGAAGAAACTCGAGCAGCGGCTCAAGACGCTGGAAGAACGTTTGCAGGAACTCGACAAACGCCTGGAGAAGAGCACGCACTAGCCTGTTTTCGTGTAACTTGGCTCCATGTGCCACTCGAGCCCCTCGCCTGCACCGCGCGAGATCTACATCAACGTGGACTTCGATCTCAGCCTGCGCAAGGGCTGGGACGGACCCCCGCGAGCAAGAATCGCCCGGCAGGTCCGGGATCTGGTGCCGACCTTCCTGATCGTTGGTCCCCCGCGTGACACGCTCTTGGTCCACGAACCCCTGCCCGAGGGCTTTGTCGCGTACCTGGATGCCAAGGGGATCGAGCATCTGACCCCCACTCTCGTTGAGCACCGGGATCCCTCACGGGAGCTGGTGCCTTTCGGCTGGAACGAGGCGTCAGCACGCTTGGCGGCAGCCTGCGATCCACCGCCCGCACGACCTGCGCTAGAGATCGTGCGAGAGGTCAACTCCCGGCGTTTCTCATCCCGCCTGGAGTCGGAACTCTACGGCGCGCATACCTGGAGCGGGGCTTTCGAATCGCTCGAATCGCTGGAAGAACGCCTCGCGACAACGGACTCTCCCACGGGGCAATGGATCGTCAAGGCGAGCCACGGCAACGCAGGACTGGGAAACCGGCGCCTGGCCGGCTCCTCCCTGTCACCGGTCGAGCGGATGGGACTCGCCGCGCTCCTCGAGGACGATGGCTGCCTCTTCCTCGAACCCTGGCGAGAGCGCAGGACGGACCTCTGCGCGAGTTTCACCCTCCGGAAGGATGGCGAGGTGACGGACCTTGGTTTTCACGAGTTCGTGAACACCGTGGGAGGTTCGTTCATCGGTGCCTTCTTCGGTGATCCCAGCCCGGCCCTCGTGCGATGGGGCGATGCTCTCGAGGAGATGACGCGCAGGGTCGCCGAGGCCATGGCAGGAGCGGGGTACTTCGGCCCCGCCTGCATCGACACCTTCACCTACCTCGAGAACGGCGAGGAATGCCTGCGCCCGCTGGTGGACCTGAATGCCCGCTGGAACATCTCGGCTCCGGGCCTCGCGCATCACCGGCGACAAGGGAGGGAAGGTGTCCTGCTCTACCGCTTCTTCGCGCCGAAGGACCTCGCTTTTTGCGAAGACACCGAGGACTTCGACCGGCGCCTCGGCCCGCTCGCCTTCGACCCTGAATCCGGTCGCGGCATTCTGTTGAGTTCCCCGCTCTCCCTCGGGAGCGGCGCAGAGAAGCACAAGCCGCAGAAAGTGGGCGTGATCTTCCATGGAGATCGTCGCCAGGAGTTGCTCGACATGGAACGCCACCTCCGCGAGG